>JBKJZS010000454.1:0-6443 GCA_046714915.1 Polaromonas sp.
AGTCGGTCAGTGGAATGAAGCCGATCTTGACCTCTTTCTTTTCCGGGGCGTCCGAGCCTTGCGCATAAACAACGGCACGCAGCGCCGGGCTGATGCCTGTGGCGCCTACGGCTGCGGCCTGCAAAACAGTCCGGCGTGTCAGCGAAGATTTCAGCAGTTCGGTCATGTTTGGGGCTCCTGAAGTGAAAACAAAAAGTGAAAAATAGAAACAAAAAAGGCGCTCGACCCGGACAAACACAAATGATGTGAATGCAGGGTGCGAACGCCTTTGTTCATGGAGGCATGCCGCTTCGCCGTTGAAGTGGAATACCTGTTGCTTAAGCTCTGAGCAAAACCTGTGCCAGACTGCTATTTTTGACAATCCACTTTCAGCGTAATGATGAAATCGGCTGTTTACCCTTTCCCATCAGGCGCAAGCAGCTATCAAATTAGTAGCAAATGAAAGATCGACTTTAGCGAGTAGGTGGTTTTCGCCGGTCTGCACTGTATTTGTGCGCCGCACCATTTCGGCGTGGCGCCGGCTGCTTCAGCCTAGCAAGTCGGCAGCGTCCAGAATGCGCTGCGCCACCTCTCCCAAACGCAGGCCCTTGTCCATGGCAGCCTTGCGGAGTTTTTCGTAGGCCGCTTGCTCATTAAGATTTTGTCGTTGCATCAACAAGCCCTTGGCGCGGTCTATCACTTTACGGTCGTGCAACTCGGTCCTGGCATCCGCCAATTCGCGCCTGAGCCCCTGCTCGTGCTCAAAGCGCGCAATCGCGACGTCAAGAATGGGGCGTATGCGTTCGGGCGACAACCCCGCCACGATGTAAGCGGACACCCCTGCAGCTACTGCATCTTTCACATGGGTGGTGTCGTTGTCGTTGGTAAACAGCACGATGGGCCGCCTCGCATCCCGGGTGGCCAGCACCACATGTTCTAGCGAATCGCGCGCTTCGCTTTCGGCGTCCACAATAATCATGTCGGGCTGGATCTGTCCCAGGCGCTCTTGCAAAAAAGTGTCCGCCGGGAGCACGGCGACAATGTTGTAGCCGTTTTCCAGCAGGCCGATGCGCAACTGGCGCGAACGCTCCGCCTGCGCGCGTGCACGGCTGTCTGCAGACCCAGCTTCGAGTAGATCTGGTGCAATGATGACAAGACGCAAGGACTGTGATGGGGTCATGGGAAAATTTGTGCAAGATTCGCGCCATCGGCCCCGCGCGCTTTTCACTTTGTGTAAATGCGCTGCCCCGTGAGGGGGCTGTACTTGCTGGGGCGGCCCTGCGCTGCGCACTCTGGCCCCCACGGTCGTTCAGCTTGGGGGCGGGGGGCTGGCGTAAAAATGCCGAACGGATTTCCAGATTCGAGTCCATTGCAGAACATCGGGATTAGCCCAAACCTTACACTTGATCGATGCTCGTCCTTGGAATTGAATCAAGTTGTGATGAAACCGGCGTGGCGCTGGTGGATGCATCGGGCGACCAGGTGCCGGTGCTGCTGGCGCACGCGCTGCACAGCCAGATAGAGATGCATCAGGCCTACGGCGGCGTGGTGCCCGAGCTGGCCAGCCGCGACCATATCCGGCGTGTGTTGCCGCTGATCGACGAGGTCATGGGCCAGGCGCAGCGTTCACTGGCGCAGATTGACGTGATTGCCTATACGCGCGGCCCGGGCCTGGCCGGTGCCCTGCTGGTGGGCGCTGGCGTGGCCTGCTCGCTGGCAGCGGCGCTGGGGCGGCCGGTAATGGGTGTGCACCACCTTGAAGGGCATTTGCTGTCGCCCTTTTTGAGTGCCGATCCGCCCGAGTTTGCATTTGTTGCGTTGCTGGTGTCGGGCGGCCATACCCAACTGATGCGGGTGGACCGCGTGGGCAGCTACGAGCTGCTGGGCGAGACCATTGACGATGCGGCGGGCGAAGCTTTTGACAAATCGGCGAAATTGCTGGGTCTGCCTTATCCAGGAGGCCCGGCTTTAGCCCGGTTGGCCCGGCATGGCGATGGCCAGGCTTACAAACTGCCCCGGCCTTTGCTGCACAGTGGCAATCTGGATTTTTCGTTCTCGGGCCTGAAGACGGCGGTGCTGACGCAGGCAAAAAAACTGGGTGAGACGATGAGCGAGGCGACGCGGGCCGATCTTGCGGCCTCGACGCAGGCGGCTATTGTCGAAGTGCTGGTCAAAAAATCTCTGAAAGCGCTTGAACAAACCGGTTTGAATCGGCTGGTGGTGGCCGGGGGTGTCGGAGCCAATACCTTGTTGCGTGAGCAGCTAGACGCGGCCTGCAACAAGAAGGGAATTCGCGTGCATTACCCCGAGCTGCATTTGTGCACCGACAACGGCGCCATGATCGCGCTGGCGGCCGGCATGCGTATTCAGGCCGGGGTGGAAACGATGCAGCGCGGCTACACCTTTGAAGTGAAGCCGCGCTGGGGTCTGGCGGAAATTACGGTCTAGGCGCGATGCGGTTCAGTCAGGCTCTCCATCCCGCGCTGTCATCCTCGACCTGATCCGGGATGCCTGGATTGCGGGTCAGGCCCGCAATGACAGCCTTTCAAGGCGGGCACTTCAGGCGCTGATCGCGAGTGGCGTGACGGTGCTGACCGGGATTTTTTTGCCCAAGGTCAGTGTCAGCACACCATTTTCCAGTTTGGCTGTGCTGCCCGCTGCATCGATTTCCACCGGGAAGCGGTAAGCGGCCTTGACTGCGCGGGTGGCGTCGGCTTTGCTGTTGATACGCACCACATCCCCTTCGATGCCGATGTCCAGCTGTTCCTTGGCAAGGCCCGGAACATCCAGCTGCAGCGAATAGGCGTTCTCACTGTCTTCCACCGTGGCTGATTGGGTGGTGCGCACGCCGGACAATGAGTTCAGTGTGTCGTTGAGGAATCTGTCCAGGGCACCCTGGCTCACCAGCGGTGAGGTGTGGCGCGTAGAGCTGCGTGCGGGACGGCTGGCGAGTGAATAAAACATGTGAACTCCAAATTGGTTGGCGGGAAAATTTTCCCCTTACACTTCGCGGCTCTCAACCGTGATTGCCGCACTCAGAGCAGGTAGGCGTGCCACAGACTATTTCAAGGAAAATTTCGAATGTATTTTTTTATCCCACGGCTCTTGAAAACCGTTGCGCGGGTCCTGGGCGCCGGCGCATGCCTGCTGTCGCTGTCGCTGGCGGTGTCGGCGCAGCAGCCGCCCGCAGCACATGCGCCAGTCCGGGTTGCCTTGATTGAAAGCCTTTCCGGCCCTTTTGCGAACACCGGGGAAGCGGTGTTTCGCAATCTGGTGTGGGCGTCGGAGCGGGTCAATGCGCGCGGCGGCGTCAAGCTCGCCGGCGGCAACCGTCGCCTGGTTTTTGAACGCTACGACAGCAAAGGCCTGAACGAAGAGGCCTTGTCGGCGCTGCGTTCGGCGATTGACGACGGCATCACGCTGGTGGCCCAGGGCAACTCGTCGGCAACCGCCGCGGTGTTGATTGATGCCATCAACAAACACAATGAGAGAGAGCCCTCCAAACGCGTCCTGTTCATGAACTACTCGGCGGTCGATCCCATACTGACCAACGAAAAATGCAGCTACTGGCATTTCCGTTTTGATGCTCATTCCGACATGCGCGTGGCGGCACTGATGGAAGTGCTCAAGGACGACAAAGCGCTCAAAAGCATTTACCTGATTGGCCAGGACTACAGCTTTGGTCAGGCCGTCTTGCGCGAAGCCCGCAGACAGCTCGGTTTTCAGCGTCCGGATGTACAGATCGTCGGGGACGAGCTGCATCCGCTCGGGCGGATCAAGGACTTCATTCCCTACGCCGCCAAAATCAAGGCCAGCGGCGCGCAGGCCGTGCTCACCGGCAACTGGGGCAACGATCTGACCTTGCTGATCAAGGCGGCCAAAGAGGTGGGTTTCGAAGGCAGTTTCTACACTTTTTACGGCAATGCGTTAGGCGTTCCGGCCGTGCTGGGTGATGCGGGCGTCGGCAAAGTCATCGCTGTGGCCGACTGGTTTCCGAACTCGCCCAGCGCCCAGTCCGAAGCGTTTTACCAGTCCTTTCGCCAGCGGTTTCCCAAGCCCCAGGACGACTATGTGCACATGCGTATGCAACTGATGGTGGAGGCGCTGGTGCAGAGTATTGAGAAAGCCAACTCGCTGGAGTCGGCGGCGGTGGCAGCCCAGCTGGAAAAAGCGAGCGTGCTGTTTGCCTCGCACAAAGGGGTGATGCGAACTGCAGACCACCAGTTTCAGCAGCCTTTGCTGGTAGCCGTGATGGACAGGCAGGGAGCGCCCGGCGTGAAGTTCGACGTCGAGGGATCAGGCTACGGCTTTCGCGTGATCAAGACAATTGACGCGGCGCGTTCCGAGCAGCCGCACAGCTGCAAAATGACGCGGCCCTGAGCGACACACCATGCGACAAGTCGTCCTCGATCTTGAAGAGTCCCTGATCCGGCAGGTGGCCAATGCGGGTCTGGGCCGCAGCGACGTTCTGAAGTTCTGGTTTGGCGAAAGTGATGAGGTGACGCCGGCCTTTATTCGGGAAGCGGCCGCGCAATCGCTGAACCGTGGAGAAACCTTCTACGCGCACAACCTCGGATTGGCCGAACTGCGCGAGGCGATCGCCAGTTATTGCAGTTCACTGCGCTGTGATGGCGCGGCGCCGGTGGGTGTTGATCGCATCGCCGTCACGTCAGGAGGTGTCAATGCGCTCATGCTGGCGGTGCAGGCCCTGGTGGATCCAGGCGATCATGTGGTCGCGGTGACGCCAGTGTGGCCCAATTTAACTGCGCAGCCGGCCATCATGGGCGCGCGGGTGCAGTGTGTCAGCCTGAAGCCGGTGGCAGGCCAGTGGCAGCTCGACCTGGATGAACTGCTTGCGGCCGTCACCGACCGCACCAAGCTGCTGATTGTCAACGCGCCGAACAATCCGACCGGCTGGACGCTAAGCCGCGCCGAGCAGCAAGCCCTGCTTGCGCACTGTCGCAATACCGGCACCTGGATTCTGGCGGACGAGGTCTATGAACGTCTCTATTTTGAGGGCCTGCCTCAGCGCCGCCTCAAGCCAGGAGCATCGCCTGCTGCGGCCGGGCCATTTCCGGTGGAGCCCGAACACGCCAGTGGCTGCGCGCCAAGTTTCCTCGATATCGCGACTCCGCAAGACCGCCTGATCGTGGCCCACAGCTTCTCAAAAAGTTTTCTGATGACGGGCTGGCGGCTGGGCTGGTTGGTGCTGCCGAGAAGCGCCACGACGCACATGGGCAAACTGATCGAGTTCAACACCTCGTGTGCGCCGGTGTTTATCCAGCGCGCGGGGGTCGTGGCTTTGGAGCGCACCGATGAGGTCACCCCGCAGGTAGTGTCCCACCTCAAGACATGCCGCGACACGCTGATTCCATTGCTGCAGGCCGTGCCCGGGGTGCAGGTGGCTCCGGCCAGGGGCGGCATGTACGCGTTTTTCAGGCTGGACGGGCATGGCGATTCTTTCGACACGGCCAAACGGCTGGTTGTTGAAGCTGGATTGGGGCTGGCGCCGGGCAATGCTTTCAGCTCCGACCCCTCACCCGAGCTGCAGGGCTGGCTGCGCTGGTGTTTCGCCAGCCAGGATCTGGGCCGGCTGCACGAGGGCGTGGGTCGCCTGGCCGCTTGGCTGAGGCTGCGTTAATCGGCTTGGGCTATAATCCAAGGCTCTGCTGAAAAGCGCGCTTTGTCACTGATGAGGCAGCATTTCGCAGAACACGGCGGCCACGGTCAACTCCCACTTCGGGAACACTGTACCGCTCGCAAGTTACACAAGGAAAACCCATGATCGAGAAATCAATCAAGGCCGAGATCGTCAAGGCCAACGCACGCCCAGCCAACGACACTGGCAGCCCGGAAGTTCAAGTCGGCCTGCTGACCGGCCGCATCAATGAACTCATGCCCCATTTCAAAACCCATGCCAAAGATCACCACGGTCGCCGTGGCCTGCTGCGCATGGTGAGCCGCCGCCGCAAGCTGCTGGACTACCTGAAGTCCAAAGACGCGGCCCGTTATGTTGCGCTGATCGCCAAGCTTGGCCTGCGTAAATAATCGGTAAAACCATTGCAAAGCGCCTGAGTTGGTTCGTCTGACTCAGGCGTTTTTTACTTCGGAACAAGGCAAAACGAGTGCGCGCTGTGTCATTCCACAAGAAAAGCCCTGCAATAGCAGGCATTTTGTGGAATGGCATCGTGCTCTGCAAGCCACCCCTCCGGGCCTCCTGCACTGCCTCAAGTGGTTGCTACTAGTGGAGAAAAAAATGAGCATTTTCAACAAAGTTACCAAATCCTTCCAGTGGGGCCAGCACAAGGTCACGATGGAAACCGGCGAGATCGCACGCCAATCCGGCGGCGCTGTACTGGTTGACATGGACGGAACCGTGGTCCTGGCGACCGTGGTTGCCAAGACCGACGCCAAGCCGGGCCAGGACTTCTTTCCCCTGACGGTGGACTACCTCGAAAAAACCA
>JBKJZS010000455.1:0-3997 GCA_046714915.1 Polaromonas sp.
TGTCCGTTATTTCAGGGGAATCCCATTCCAAGATAGCGCAAGGACAGGCATTATTTATGCCATTTACCAGCGGGACAGGACATCAGGATCGGTTAACCGGCCCTAGTCGCGCACCACCAGAATCGGCAGGTGAGCATGGGCCAGAACCTGCGCGGCGACGCTACCGAGCACGAGTTTTTCAAGTCCGCGGCGCCCGTGCGAACCCAGCACGACCAGGTCGGCCCCGACCGAGCTGGCGGTTTCCAGAATGCCGCGATAAATGGCGTGGGCTTCGATGACGGAGGCGTGGACCGTGATGCCCACAGCCTCGAACATCTGCGTCGCCCCAGTCAGCGCTTCATTGGCTTCGACCGTCGCTGCATCGAGGTATTGCGCCTGCCCATAGGCGAAATCGGCGCCGACACCACTGAAGGCGTAGGGATCGATCACATAAATTACCGTCACCGTGCTTTTGAAGGCCTGCGCAAGCCCTAACGCTTTTTCGACCGCCATCAGCGATGTCGTTGAGCCATCTACCGGCAACAGAATGTGTTTGAACATGAGAGCGTTCTCCTTGAAAAGGTCTGGTCTGGCTGAACGGGGCCCGTTACGACTCGATCTTGACACCTTTCCAGAACGCAACGTGGCCTTTGATGTTGTCGGCTTCGGGCTTGGGGTCGGGGTAGTACCAGGCGGCATCGGTATTCATTTCCCCGTCGACCAGCAGCGAGTAATAGCTGGCCTGCCCTTTCCAGGCACACATGGTGTGGTGGTTGCTGAAAGTGATGTAGTCGCGGTTTAGCGCACTCTCGGGAAAATAGTGGTTGCCTTCGATGACGACGGTGTCGTCGCTTTGCGCAATGACTACGCCGTTCCAGATTGCCTTCATAACGCTTCTTTCATGGATTGCAGAGGTTCCGTTGTTGCGGTCGGAATGAACGTCCTGGGCAATCTTCGCATACTCTACGGCGGCAGGCCAACATGAAAGCCCGCTACCGGGCCAGGCTCTGAAAAGCAACTTCAAAAAAATAAAAAGGTGTGATGGCCAGCATCACACCTGTTCAGCAAGAGGCGTTGAAGAATCAGACCCTGCGCAGGTTGCTGCCTTCAACCATAACTTTGGAGCCCACAGGCACCGAACTCGAGACCTCCACCATGCGGATTGAACCGTCATTCATGCGAACGCGGACTTGGTAAACCGTGACCTTCTTCATGTTTTTCTCGATCGCGTTGCCGGCAAAGGCGCCACCGGCGGCGCCGAGCACCGTCATCGCCGTTTTGCCGCTGCCGCCACCCACCTGGTTACCCAGCAGGCCGCCCACCACACCGCCCGCGACAGTGCCCAGGCCCACGGTGGTGTTGCCCACAGCAACGCCATTGACTTCCCCCTGACGCTGCACCGCCGTCTCGGCTTCCACGGTACCGCAGCTGGCACACACCGCAGATTTGGGCGCCGGGGCTTGCGCCACGACCACGGGCCGCGGCTGGACTGCCGGTTTGGCTGGCGTCTGGGTGCTGTTGCTGTTGCTGTTGCTGGCCAGCTTGGTAGCCGTGCGTGTCTGGGTCGCAGGCGCCATCGCTTCTGTGCCAGCAGGCTGCGCATCAGAGCGGTTGACCACCAGCGCGGCGGCAAGCGCCATCACCGTGACGCCGAGCACGGCCACAATAGCGATCAGCGACTTGCTGTGCTGCATGCGTTGTGAAAAAGCGGGCGGGCTACCGGGATTGGCGAGGGCTTGATTATTTGTATCCATGAGGCTTATTCCTTGTGTAAGCCTCAGTTGTAACCAGCAAACGGAAATTCACTTGTAGAACGAAGTGACATCCGTAAGGAAAGATTTCAACGGGATGGAAAAACGCGCTTTTCCTCACCCGGGCTCGCCTTCAGCCGCCGCACTCACGGCCTTCACCTGCGCGTTACACGGCTCCGTGGGGGTGCGTGGGGTCCACCCAGAGCACCTGCTCGGGTTTTTCTACCGCTGCGATGTCCAGGTTGATGGCCACCGCCTCACCATCGCTGCGACACAACACACATTCCAGCAGCTCGGTCGGACTCGCATTGATTTCCTGATGCGGCACGTAGGGCGGCACATAAATGAAGTCGCCCGGACCGGCCTCGGCAGTGAACTCCAGCTGTTCGCCCCAACGCATGCGGGCGCGGCCCCTGACAACGTAGATCACGCTTTCAAGATGTCCGTGGTGGTGGGCGCCGGTCTTCGCGTTGGCATGGATGGTGACCGTGCCGGCCCAGAGTTTTTGGGCACCCACGCGGGCGAAGTTGATGGCAGCCTTGCGGTCCATACCCGGGGTCGACGGCACGTTGCCGTCAAGCTGGCCGCCGGGGATCACGCGCACACCATCGTGTTTCCAGTCGGTGCCTTCCGGCACGGGGCTGCGCGCGTGGAAATGTCCGGTTTCAGGGTCGTGGCTCATCGGGTCCTCCAGTCAGGGCAGCGTACACCAGGCTGCGGAAGAGCGGTCGGTAGTGGTCGCGCTGGTTGGGCGCCTGAATCATTAAAAGAGCATAAAGGTCTTCGGCAGGGTCCACAAAAAACGTGGTTCCCGCGATGCCGCCCCAGTAATACAGACCCACCGAACCGGGCACCGGCGAAATGCCCGCCGCAGTGCGCACGGCAAATCCGAGGCCGAACCCATGGCCCGGCGGCAGCAGGTCACCTATGGCGGGGATGGCGCCCAAATGATCGGCCGTCATGAAATCCACCGTACGCGGGCCGAGCAAACGCACGCCGTGCAGCTCGCCCCGGTTGCGCATGAACTGCAAAAAACGTGCGTAATCCCTGGCCGTGGACAGCAGGCCGCCGCCGCCGCTTTCCATCGCCGGCACACGGCGCGGCTCCAGCACACGCAGGGGGACGCCCCCATCGGGGTCGTGCCCGAAGGGTTCGGCAATGCGCGGGTGATCGGCCTCGGGCACGGCAAAGCCGGTCTCGTGCATGCCCAGTGGAAGGAAGATGTTCTGACGCAGGTACTCGCCCAGCGTCTGGCCGCTGATAGCCTCCACCAAGCGCCCCAGCACGTCCGTGGCGCGGCTGTATTCCCAGACGGTGCCGGGCTGGTACATCAGGGGCAAAGCGGCCAGCGCCTGTGAAAACTCCGTATTGCTGCGTTCACGCGAACCCATTTGCTGTTTCTGGTACTGGCGCTGCACCTCGGCCGAGCCCAGAAATTCATAAGTCAGGCCCGCCGTATGGCGCAACAGGTCTTGCACGGTGGCGGACTGAATCACGTCCTGCAGCTCGAGCCTGCCGTCCCGCTCCACGGCCACCTTCTGGTGGGCGTATTCGGGCAGAAAGCGGGCCACAGGATCGCTCAGCAAAAGTTGGCCCTGCTCCATGAGCATCATCACCGCCACCGAGACCAAGGGCTTGGTCATGGAGTAGATGCGGAAAATGGCGTCGCGTGTCATGGCGATGCCCGCGCCCGGGTCCTGCTGGCCCAGGCTTTCAAACAGGGCCACTTTGCCGCGGCGGGCCACCAGCGCCACCGCACCGGGCAAGCGTCCACGGTCAATGTCAGCCTGCAGCACGGAGAGCATCCGTTGCAGACGGTCGGGACACAGGCCGACCTCGGCGGGAGAAGCAAAAGCCAGTTCAGTCATGCCTGTCACCTCAAGCGCCAAACGCACAGTAGCGTTCGCGTTCCAGAGCGGCCCCCTGGGCCAGCGCCTGCAGCTTCTTCAGGGCCACGTCCCGGTCCATGGGCGCCAGCCCGCAGTTGGTGCAGGGCAAGAGGCGGTTTTTGGGCACGTACTTGAGCGCCGCGCCAATCGTGTCGGCCACCTGCTCAGGGGTTTCAATCTCGTCGCTGGCCACGTCAATCACACCCACCATCACGTCCTTGCCTTCGAGCAGGGCCATCAGATGCGGCGGCACATGCGAGTGGTAACACTCGAGGCTGACCTGCTGGATGCTGCTTTTGGCCAGCGCCGGCAGCACTTCTTCATACTGCCGCCACTCATCTCCCAGCGTTTCTTTCCAGTCGTTGTTGGCCTTGATGC
>JBKJZS010000456.1:0-6051 GCA_046714915.1 Polaromonas sp.
TCTACGAGCATGCCGTTCGGGTCCACGCTGTGTACCTGGTTGCCCTCCAGCGGGCCGCCGTGATTGTGAAAATACCAGTAGGGGATGCCGTTTTGCATGGTCACCACCGCGGTGTCGGGCCCGAACAGCTTGGGCAGGTCCTTGGCCACGGCCTCCACCTGGTGCGCCTTCATCGCCAGGATCACCAGATCCTGTGGGCCGGCTTCGGCATAGTCATCGGTGGCCTGGACGCTGGCCGCAACTTGCTCGGTACCGTCGCGCATGATGAGTTTCATGCCCTTTGCGCGGATGGCATCAAGATTGGCACCCCGCGCAATGAAGGTCACGTCTTCACTGGACAAAGCCAGTTTCACTCCCACGTAACCACCAATGGCTCCGGCTCCGATGATCGCAATTTTCACACCCATCCTCCCAGGAAAAACGTTAATTGAACCGATTGCTGAGCCTGCCGATGCCGGCAATCTCTACCTCGACGGTATCTCCCGGTCTCATCGACCCTACGCCGACCGAAGTTCCGCACAGGATGATATCGCCCGCATACAGGGTGATGTCTTGCGAGATCAGGCTCACCAGCTGCTGCACCGAAAAGCGCATGTCGCTGATCGGATAGTTCTGGCGCAGCTCGCCATTGAGGGTGGTTTTCACCCACAGCTTCGACGGATCAAGGCCCGTGGCCACCGTCGGTCCGAAGGGGCAAAAAGTATCGAAGCCCTTGGCGCGCACCCATTGCGCAAAGGAGGCATCGCGGTTCAGGATGTCGGCCACCGTCACGTCGTTGGCGCAGGTGTAGCCGAACACATGATCCAGCGCATTTTGTTCGCTGACATTCTTGCAGGTTTTGCCGATGACTATGCCCAATTCGCCTTCAAACACCACCTTGCCGTCGCATGCGGGCTTGCGGATCGTGTCGTTCGGATCCAGGTAGGAGTTTGGGGCCTTGATCAGGTACAGCGGTTCGGCCGGCGCCGACAGGTTGAGCTTTTCGCCCAGGGCATGGAAGTTATTCCAAAGCGCGATGACCTTGGTCGGCTGCACCGGCATCAGCAGTCTGATGTTGGCCAGCGGCACCAGCCGGTCTGTCGGAACTGCACTGGTGAACATGTCACCCTCGCAAATCCTGATGCAATCGTGTTGCAGGATCCCAATGCGAATTGCACCGCCTTCACTGAAACGTAGCCACTGGTTTGGCATCCCAATTTCTCAGGTCAGAGCAGCTGGCGTCAACCGATGCGCTGGCGCGCCGTGTCGCGTGGCTGTTGACGCGTTCATGCCGCCAGGGTGGGTGGGTGAATCGCCAGCCCACCTGACGTAAGGCGTGGGGCGGGCCCGGCTGCCGGCTATGCTGGCAAAGCAGCGAGACTGGGTGGTTTCTATGGCGTCGACCAGAAAGTCTGCGTCGTAGGCCCGAAGCAGGTGTGGCTGCTCGGTTTCCAGGTAAGTGCGCACGCCGTAGCGGCCTTGCGCCCGCAGGCGGGCGTAGGTAGCCTCATCCCAATGCCAGGACAGGCCCAATTTCTCAAACGCCGCGTTGTAGGCGTGGCGGTGGGCTTCGGCGGTTTGATCAGTGACGGTGCAGTTAAGCAGGGTGTTGAGCATGGCAATTCTCCTTCAATGAGTTGACTCGTTTCAAGGTACTTGTCGGTGTGTGGGGCACCGGACCTGAGGCAAATATAAAGAGAAAAAACGATTAATGATAGTTAAAGTATTTGATGCTTTGCATTAGTAATAAGTTATATATTAAAGTAGCCTGGCCTTCGAGATTTGGCGCGCCGCCAGCGCGAGGGGTTCAAGGCCGTCGCCCGAAGCCTGAGTTTTTTTCGGGCCGCTGGCGATCTGCGGACGGAGCAGGTGCTGACCCGCCGCGTCAGGGAGCAGATGGTGGGCTTCAGCCAGGTTTCCCGGATACGTGCAATGAGGCGGTGTTCTGGAGAGCCTGGTCACGAGGTGGAGAATAGGCTTCAGGGACGAGTCAAAACGCGAAGGGTTAAAGCCGGTTAAGCCGTTTGCGGCAGAAGTGCTTCCACGTTGCGCGGGATACTGGGGCCACGCAAGAGGAAGTGCGGCCGTGGGTACAGAAGCGCTCTGGCGTTCTGGACCCGAGGAGCAGAGGCCCTAGGTAGCCAGCAAGGTGGAGTGGCTGCAACAGGGTCGAGATCCGTCACGAAAGACTGCGACTTGCTGAAAAAAGCGAGGTTGCCTTCTGAAGTATCGGCAGTGAACCCAGGGCTTCGGTGCCAAATTCCGCACATCTGGCCCGCCCGAACGCGGCGTGCTCTTTGCCAGAGCCCTGTGTTCAGGTTAGCAGGCCCTGGCGCCAGCCCAGCCCGGCTTCCGTCGTGCTGGCGGGTTTGTATTCGCAGCCGATCCAGCCGCCGTAGCCAATGCGGTCAAGGTGGGCGAACAAAAAGGAGTAGTTGATCTCGCCGCTGCCCGGTTCGTTGCGGCCGGGGTTATCGGCCAGCTGGATATGGCCGATGCGTGACAGGTATTTTTGTACCGTCGCCGCCAGTTCGCCCTCCATGCGCTGCGCGTGGTAAATGTCGTATTGCACGAAGGCGTTGTCGGCGCCTGCTTCGTCCAGAATCGCTACTGCCTGCGCGGTGCGATTCAGGTAAAAGCCTGGGATGTCGAAGGTGTTGATCGGCTCGATCAGCAGTTTCAGGCCGGCCTTCTTGAACTCGGCCGCCGCGTAACGCAGGTTGGCGACAAAAGTCTGCCGCAGCATCGCGTCGCTGACGCCAGGGGGTGCCTTGCCGGCCAGGCAGTTGAGCTGGCCCACGCCGAGCGTCCTGGCGTATGTCATGCCTTGGGCCACGCCCGCGCGGAATTCATCCACGCGGTCTGGGTGGCAGGCAATGCCGCGCTCGCCGGCCTCCCAGTCGCCCGCGGGCAAGTTGTGTAGCACCAGCTTCAGGCCGTGGCTGTCCAGGCGTTGCCGGATGTCATCGGCGCTGCAGGCATAGGGAAATAAAAATTCCACCGCCTTGAAGCCAGCTTGGGCCGCGCGCTCGAAGCGGTCTAAAAACGGAACCTCGTTGAAAAGCATCGTCAGGTTCGCGGCAAAGCGGGGCATGGTTATGCCTCCCGCCGAGCCGCCTCAAGGCAGGCACGCGCGCCCTCGGGGGGCAGTGAACGAATGTGAACGTGGGTGTGCATATTGTCTCCGGGGTTGGTCGAATGTTTGCAGGACGGGTGAAGCTACTCTAGCAGCCCGGCCAACTCCAGCCCGCGCAGGCCCTCGGGATGGCGGCAGTCGATGTCTTCGAACTCGTTGATCTTGTCGATTTCGGTTCCCATGGCGATATTGGTCACCTTCTCGAGAATGATCTCCACCACCACCGGCACCCGATGCTGCGCCGCGAGGGCCCGCGCCTGCTGCAGTGCGCCCTGGATCTCGTCCGGGTGCTTGACGCGCAGTGCCTTGCAGCCCAGGCCCTCGACCACCGCAACGTGGTCCACGCCGTAGCTGCGCAGCTTGTCATCCGACTCGGGGACATTGATGTTCTCGAAGGCCAGCTGCACGCAGTAATCGATCTCGAAGCCGCGCTGGCTTTGGCGGATCAAACCAAGGTAGGAGTTGTTGACGAGGATAGGGACATAGGGCAGCTGGAACTGAGCGCCAACCGCCAGCTCTTCCAGCAGAAACTGGAAGTCGTAGTCGCCGGTGATGGCCACCACCGTGCGCGACGGGTCGGCCACCACCACGCCCAGCGCGGCTGGCATCGACCAACCGAGCGGCCCAGCCTGGCCGCAGTTGATCCACTGACGTGGGCCGTAGATTTGCATGAACTGCCCGGCCGCGATCTGGCTCAGGCCGATGTTGCTGACGTAAATGGTGTCGCGTGGGAAAGCCTTGTTCATTTCTTCATACACGCGCTGCGGCTTGATCGGCACGTTGTCGAAATGCGTCTTGCGATGCATCAGGCGCTTGCGCTCGGCGCAGCGGTGGGCCCAGTCGCTCCGGTCGGGCAGCTGGCCGGCGGCCTTGCGCTCGCGGGCGGCCTGGACGAAGTGTTCCAGCGCGGCTTTCGCATCCGACACGATGCCGTAGTCGGGTGTGAAGACCCGGCCGATCTGGGTCGGCTCGATATCGACGTGCACAAACCTGCGGCCCTTGCAGTAGACCTCGGTCGAGCCCGTGTGGCGATTCGCCCAGCGGTTGCCGATGCCCAGCACGAAGTCGCTGGCGAGCATGGTCGCGTTGCCATAGCGGTGGCTGGTTTGCAGGCCAACCATACCGGCCATCAGCGGGTGGTCATCAGGAATCGTGCCCCAGCCCATCAGCGTGGGGATCACAGGTATGCCGGTCAGTTCAGAAAACTCCACCAGAAGGACGCTCGCGTCGGCGTTGATAATGCCGCCGCCGGCCACGATCAGCGGGCGTTCAGCAGTGGCCAGCATGTCGAGCGCTTTGTCGATTTGTTTGCGCGTGGCCGCGGGTTTGTAGACCGGCAGTGGCTCGTAGGTGTCAATGTCGAACTCGATCTCGGCCATCTGTACATCAAAGGGAAGGTCGAGCAATACTGGCCCGGGGCGGCCCGAACGCATCAGGTGGAATGCCTGCTGAAAGGCGCGCGGCACCTGTCCCGGCTCGCGCACCGTGTACGACCACTTGGTGACCGGTTTGGAAATGGCTTCGATGTCGACGGCCTGGAAGTCTTCCTTGTGCAGCCGTGCGCGTGGCGCCTGGCCGGTGATGCACAGAATCGGGATACTGTCGGCACTGGCCGAGTACAGGCCGGTAATCATGTCGGTGCCTCCCGGTCCTGAGGTGCCGATGCACACGCCGATGTTGCCGGCACGCGCCCGCGTGTAGCCTTCGGCCATGTGCGACGCGCCCTCGACGTGGCGTGCCAGAATGTGCGTGATCGCCTGGCGCTCGCGCATCGCCGCATACAAGGGGTTGATGGCTGCGCCGGGTACGCCGAAGGCTTGCGAAATGCCTTCTTTTTCCATCACCAGCACGGCGGCCATGGCGGCCTTCATTTTTGCCATCGAAATCTCCTTGAGGTTGCTGAACATGGCGGCTTATGGTCGCGGTTACCACTCTGGAAGCCTTGCGGGTGCGAATGCACAGCGCTGCTAGCAAATGTAAAAAAGTAGAACGATTAATGATAGTTAAAGTATTTGATACTATTGATTAGCTTTAAGTTATATGTAAAAAAGAGGCTGGCAATGAAACATGCGACGCTACGCCAACTCAAGGTGTTCGAGGCGGTGGCTCGCAACCTCAGCTTTTCGCGGGCTGCGGAAGAGCTCCACCTGACGCAGCCAGCAGTGTCCATCCAGGTCAAAAAGCTGGAAGACCACGCCGGTCTGGCGTTGTTCGAGCAGCTCGGAAAAAAAATCCACCTCACGCCTGCGGGGGTGGAGATGCTGCACTTCAGTCGGAGCATCATTCAGCGGTTCAAGGAAGTCGAGGATGCCATGGCACAGTTCAAAGGTATCTCCGGCGGCAAGCTAAACGTGGCGGTGATCAGTGCCGGAGATTATTTCCTCCCCATGCTGTTGGTGGAATTTGCGCGGCGCCATCCGGGTGTGACGCTGAACTTTGAGGTCTGCAACCGCGAGGAGCTGATGGAGCAGCTGACAGACAACCTCACCGACCTTGCCATCATGGTGCGGCCGCCGCTGGACATGGATACGGTGAACGAGCCTTTTGCGCCGCATCCCTATGTCATCGTGGCGGCGTCCGATCATCCGCTAGCCACCAGAAAGCGCATTCCGATCTCGCGCCTGGCGCGAGAGCCCTTTGTGGTGCGCGAAAAAGGCTCTGATACCTGGAATTCCATGGAGGAGGGTTTCGGACGGCACCAGGCCGACCTCAATATCGCCATGGAGATCACGAGCACGGAAACCATCAAGCAGGCTGTGATCGCCGGCATGGGCGTGAGTTTTTTGTCGGCACACACCATCAGCCGCGAGCTTCAGGCAGGCAGCCTCGCTGTACTCGACGTGCAGGGATTTCCGCTGATGCTCCACTGGTACGTGGTGCATCGCAAAAACAAGCGCCTGCCACCGGTTGCGCAGGCTTTCAAAAGTTTTCTGATC
>JBKJZS010000457.1:0-1129 GCA_046714915.1 Polaromonas sp.
CGCCAAAGCCGCTTATGAGCGCGCCATTGCGCTCGGGGCCTGGGGTTATGCCCACACGGCGGGTCCCGGCGAGCTGAACATTCCAGCCATCAAGGGCATTGGCGACTCCATCATTTATTTCATCGACAAATGGCGCGGCAAAAACGGTGCGCAGTCCGGTGACATTGGCAACATCGGCTTTTATGACGTGGACTTTGAACCCCTGCCGGGTATCCAGGGCGACGCGCTCAACCCAACCGGCCACGGCCTGACCTACATCGACCACCTGACCCACAACGTGCACCGCGGCCGCATGGATGAGTGGGCCGGCTTCTACGAGCGGCTGTTCAACTTCCGCGAAATCCGTTATTTCGACATCGAAGGCGAGGTCACCGGCGTCAAGAGCAAGGCCATGACCAGCCCCTGCGGCAAGATCCGCATCCCGATCAACGAAGAAGGCAACGAAAAAGCCGGCCAGATTCAGGAGTACCTGGACCGGTACCAGGGCGAAGGCATCCAGCACATTGCGATGGGCAGCACCGATTTGCTGTCTACCGTAGACCGGCTGCGCGCCAGCGGTGTGAAGCTGCTCGACACCATTGACACCTATTACGAGCTGATCGACAAACGCATTCCGGGCCATGGCGAAAGCGTTGCCGACCTTCAACGCCGCGGCATTCTGGTGGACGGCAAAAAGGGCGCGCTGCTGCTGCAAATCTTCAGCGAGAACCAGCTGGGCCCGATCTTTTTTGAATTCATTCAACGCAAGGGCGACGACGGTTTTGGCGAAGGCAATTTCAAGGCGCTGTTTGAAAGCATGGAACTCGACCAGATGCGCCGCGGCGTGCTGGACGCAAAAAAGGCTGCTTAGTTTGTCTTTCGGACCCTCCCCCAGTTGTCATACCGGACTCGATCCGGAATCCAGGAGTTTTTGAACCATGGCCAATTCGCCGCAAGGCTACCCGAAGGCAAATGACGCCCCCTCGGGAGGCCGCGAGGGGACCGTGCGCCGCGCAGGGCCGCCCCAGGCAAGCACAGCCCCCTCGGGGGGCAGCGAACCACACGCAGTGGGTAGCGTGGGGGCTTGTGACCGGGCCGTGCGCCGCGCAGGGCCGCCCCAAGCAAGCACAGCCCCCTCGGGGGGCAGCGA
>JBKJZS010000458.1:0-2111 GCA_046714915.1 Polaromonas sp.
TAGGCGACTGGCAATTTGTGGCCGATGCAGGCTGGCGCAAGAAAGAGTTGCGTAGCGTGTTTGTCTCACCCTTTGGCAGTTTTAATTTTGACTATGACGTCAAGGCCACCAACTACGCGCTGCGCGCAGTGCACAGCGCTAAACAGCCCGCCTTTTCAAACAAGCTGGTGCTCGGTACCGACTATGGGAGCTGGCAGCGTGAGGTACTCGGCGCCTTCGGTTCAACTGCAACCCAGGCTTCACGCGCATTTTATTTTCGTGATGAGCTGACAGTCGCTTCTTCGGGCACGGTCCTGTCGGTGGGCGCGCGCGCAGAACGCATCAACAAACAGAACACGAATGCTTTATCCGGCGTGGCCGACCGCCAGAACGCCTGGGAGCTGGGACTGCTGCAACCGCTGTCCACAGAAATTTCCGTTTACGGGCGCACGGGCCGCAGTTTCCGCCTGGCCAACGTCGATGAGTTTGGCTTCACCTCGCCCGGCGTGATCCTGCAGCCACAACGTTCCAGCGATGTTGAGTTGGGAGCGCGCTATGCCTCAGGGCCGGTCAAGTTCGAAGCACGCGGGTACCGCAGTGCCTTGACCAACGAGATCGGCTTTGATCCCAATGCCGCTGGCCCGTTTGGGCCTGGCGCCAACGTTAACTTTGACCCTACCCGCCGCACCGGGGTTGAATTGGACGGCAGCTATGCTGCCGCAACCAACCTGAACCTGCGCGTGAATGCGGCGCTGCGCAAGTCCACTTTTGCATCGGGCCCGTACACCGGCAAAGATGTACCGCTGGCACCGCGCCGCACGCTGGCACTGCATGCAGACTGGACCCCCATGACAAACCACCTGGTCAGCGGCGGTGTAAAACGGGTGTCGTCCCAGCACCCTGACTTTGCCAACCAGTGTTCCGTGCCCGCCTACACCACAGCCGATGCGCGCTACGCCTATCAGTGGCAGAAGGTGGAACTTTCACTGGGCATCACCAACCTGCTTAACAACAAGTTTTATACCCAGGCTTTTGCATGTGCCGGCGGCGTGACCACTTCCATCTATCCTGAAGCTGGACGTGCGCTGACTGCTGCGCTGCGTGTCAAGTTTTAAGTTTTAAGTTTTAAGGCGTATGGACCCAGTGCGAACTGATCCACCGGTGTCAAGAAAAAAGGGGGCGCCGGACGGACAATCGCGCATGGGCCTTGCCTGCTGAGGTGCATCCACCTATTGCGCGGCAGTGCCCGTTTTTTAAAGGACAGCCATGACTGAAAAAGCAAACGACTGGCGTGCATTGGCGTCGAGCAAAGATACCTCTGCTTACGGCCCGCAACGCATCGTCTGCCTGACCGAGGAGCCGACTGAGTGGCTTTATCTGCTGGGAGAAGAGCGGCGCATTGTCGGCATCTCGGGCTACACCGTGCGGCCGCCGCGTGCGCGCGAAGAAAAGCCCAAGGTCAGTGCCTTTCTGAGTGCCAAGATTGACAAGATTGTGGAACTGCAGCCCGACTGCGTGATTGGCTTTTCGGATTTGCAGGCAGACATTGCGTCGCAGCTGATCAAAAAAGGCATTCAGGTCACTATCTTTAATCAGCGCAGCGTCGCCGAGATTTTCTCCATGATGTACCAGCTCGCCGCCATGGTCGGTCAGGAGGCGCGGGGTCTGGCGCTCATGCAGGGCATGCAAAGCCGGTTGCTGGCCATTGAGCAGGCGGCTAGCACGCTGAAGCGCCGTCCGCGGGTGTATTTTGAGGAGTGGTACGACCCGCACATCAGCGCCATCGCCTGGGTGTCTGAATTAATAGGGATTTCCGGTGGGAATGACTGCTTTCCCGAGCTGGCGTCTCAAGCCATGGGCAAGGACCGCATCATTGCCGACGGAAGCGTGATTGTGCAGCGCAATCCCGACATCATTTTTGGTTCCTGGTGCGGTCGCAGATTCCGCCCTGCGCATGTGCTGGCCCGACCTGGTTGGGAAAACGTCAACGCCGTAAAAAACGGCCAGCTCTTTGAGATTAAATCTGCCGAGATTTTGCAGCCCGGCCCGGCCGCGTTGACCGACGGCGTAGAGCAGTTGCACCGCATCATCATGGCCTGGAATGCCCAGCATGGATAAGGCTGTGCCTTTGG
>JBKJZS010000459.1:0-6929 GCA_046714915.1 Polaromonas sp.
GGCCTTGGTGCCCAGGTGCATCAGCAGGGTGGCATCGCCGCCGTCGTCCAGAATCATGTTCGGACCTTCTTCGGGCGTGCCTTTGGCGCCGGTGAATTCGAAGATGCGGTGGGTGTAATCCCAGTAGTCAACCAGGGTCTCGCCCTTGATGGCAAAGACCGGTGTGCCGGCAGCGGCAATCGCGGCGGCGGCGTGGTCCTGCGTCGAGAAAATGTTGCACGAGGCCCAGCGCACATCGGCACCCAGCGCCTGCAGCGTTTCGATCAGCACGCCGGTCTGGATGGTCATGTGCAGCGAGCCGGTGATGCGCGCGCCCTTGAGTGGCTGGGCTTTTGCAAACTCTTCGCGAATGGCCATCAGGCCGGGCATTTCGGTCTCGGCGATTTTCAGCTCCTTGCGGCCCCAGGCAGCAAGGGACAGGTCGGCAATCACGTAGTCGGAGTTCTGGGCGAGTTTCAATACGGCGTTCATTGGGGTATCTCCAAAATCAAGGGTCAAACTGGGCAAAATAGCCACCGGCATGGCTTCAAATCGGCGGGGAGTCTGTTGATTTGACTCACCCGGCTTTAGAGCACATGCGGGTGAGCGTGGTTGCAAAAGAGAGTCCTGAGCCTAGACCACATGGGGTGGGTTGCAACGCTCCTCAGGAATTGACCATTGTACAGACATGCGACACTTTCGTCATGAAAGCTCTGATAACCTGGCCCGCGGCAGACCGCCAACACATCAGCGGCGTCTTCACCGACATCGACGACACCCTGACCACCAACGGCGCGATCACCCCCGACGCATTGCAGGCGCTGGTCGACCTGAAAGCGGCTGGCTTGTTGGTGATTCCCATCACCGGCCGCCCGGTCGGCTGGAGTGCGCCTTTTGCGCTGCGCTGGCCGGTTGATGCCGTGGTTGCTGAAAACGGTGCGGTTGCGCTTCAAAAATGCCTGCAGCCCTTGTCGGGGGGTCGTGAGCAGCTATTAAAACTGTACCAACAGGACGCACCCACGCGGGTGGCCAACTACGCCCGCATGCAGCAGGTGGCCCGGCGCGTCGCCAGGGAAGTGCCCGGCGCCGTCCTGGCAGCAGACAGCCCGGGACGCGAGACAGACATCGCGATCGATCACAGCGAATTTGTTCATTTACCCGCCGAATCTATTGCCCAGACCGTACAAATCATGCAGAACGAGGGCATGAACGCCACCGTGAGTTCCATTCATATCAACGGCTGGTTTGGCGCGAACAACAAGCTCGACGGCGCGCGCTGGGTCGTGCGTGAATTGCTGGGCCGGAACCTGAACGCCGAGATGGAGCGCTGGGTCTATGTGGGCGACTCGACCAACGACCAGCTGATGTTCGAGGCCTTCCCGCAGTCAGTGGGCGTGGCCAACATACGCCGCTTTGAGGCCCAGCTCAGCCACCAGCCGCGCTACATCACCGAGGCTGAACGCGGTGCGGGTTTTGCCGAAGTCGCGGCCGCCCTGCTGGCAGCGCGCAAGGCCTGACGCAGCCCCACAATCCACCCAGACAGGCAACACGCCAAATGACGGGACCGGAAATAACAGCTGCTAGCGTTCGTCGTAGCTGATGACCACGCGGTCGCTCAGGGGCCGCGCCTGGCAGCTCAGCACAAAACCTTTTTGTACTTCCCAGTCTTCCAGCGTAAAGTTTTTTTCCATCTGCACCTGTCCCTCAAGGACTTTGGCGCGGCAGGTACAGCAGACGCCGCCTTTGCAGCTGTAAGGCAGGTCCAGGCCGGCCGCCAGTGCCACGTCGAGTACACGCTCGCCGGCGTGCATGCGCAGCTCGTGCGACATGCCATCCAGCAGCACCGACAAGCGGACCGCCCCGGTTTTTGACTCATTTCTTAAGCCCTTTTTGCTCCCCACTCTTGCTCCATCGGCGTCGGCAACTCCTGATTCAATAGCGCTTGCGCTACGGGTGCTGGTCGTGAAACGTTCTGCGTGGATGCACTCTCTGGGCACGCCGGCTGCCAGCAGGGCTTGCTCGCAGCCTTCGATCATCGCTTCGGGGCCACAAATAAAGGTCTCATCGATGCTGCTGGCCGGGATCAGGGTGGCCAGCAGCTCGGTGACTTTGGCCGCGTCAAGCCGGCCATTGAAAAGTGCGACATCCTGCGCCTGTCGCGACAGCAAATGGAGCAGTGTCAGGCGGGCCGGGTAGCGGTCTTTCAGGTCTTGCAGCGCCTCATTGAACATGATGGTGCCGGTGCGCCGGTTGCAGTACACCAGCGTGAAGCGCGAGGCCGGTTCGTCGGCCAGCGTGCTGGCGATGATGGACAGCAGCGGTGTGATGCCCGAGCCGGCCGCCCAGCCGACACGGTGCCGCGCGCCCAGGGTCCGCGACGTGAAGCGCCCGTCCGGTGGCATCACGTCCAGCGTGTCGCCGGGTTGGAGTCCGGTGGCCCAGTTGGAGAAAAGGCCGCCAACGACCGGCTTGATGCCGACCTCGATTTCATGCTGCACGGCCAGGCGCTGGGTGCTGCTGCAAATGGAGTAGCTGCGCCGCACCGGCTCATTGCGCAGCGTCGCCTTGAGCGTTAAGAACTGGCCCGGCCTGAAGCTGAACATCTCGCGCAGGTCCGCTGGAATGGCGAAGGCAATGGCGACCGCCCCGGCAGCTTCAGGCGTGGTGCAGGTAATGACAAGCGGGTGAAAGTGGGGAACAGACATGGGAAAGCGGCCTTTGGTGAGCAAGGCTTTAGTAGGGCTTGAAATAATCAAAAGGCTCCAGGCAGTCCAGGCACCTGTAAAGCGCCTTGCAGGCGGTGGACCCAAAGTGCGAGGTCTCGGTGGTGTTGCTCGAGTCGCATTGCGGGCAGGCCACCGCAACACCCGCCACTTTCTTGCCGGCAAAGCGGATCACCCGGGCGCCGGCCGCTGCCACCGTGTGCGGCGGCGCGATGCCATAACGGCGCAGCTTGGCCCGGGCGGCCGGGCCGATCCAGTCGGTGCTCCAGGCCGGTGCCAGCTGCGTGGTGATGCGCACGCTGAGGTTGTGCCGCAGGAGCGCGGTACGGATGTCCTCTTCAATCTGCCCGATGGCCGGGCAGCCGCTGTAAGTGGGGGTTATGACGACTTCCACGCCCTCGCCGCTGTCCCGGACATCCCGCAAAATGCCCAGCTCGCGGATGGATACCACTGGAATTTCCGGGTCAGGCACAGACTCCAGCGCATCCCAGACTTGTTGCAGCTTGTTCACCACTGTGCACCGGGGTGGGCCCGCGCCAGACTTTGCAATTCGGCCAGAAATGGCGGGAAGTGCTCGCTGTGCTGGCCTAGGCTGCCCTGCGGCAAAGCGCCGATGCAGGCCGGCCATTGAAGACCGGCTTCCTGGACGGCGTCGTTCACCAGTTCGTTCCAACGGCTTTGGAGCGACGCCGCGGGAGCCGTGATGTCTTCGGAATTTGCGATCATTTCAACAGTTGATTGCAGCCAGAATTCCTGCGTGTAAGGCAATAAATGATTCAGGGCTGACTGGGTCCGGGCGTGAGATTCGGCGGTGCCGTCCCCCAGGCGCAACAGCCAGTCGCGGGAATGGCGCAGGTGGTAATAGGCCTCCTTGACCGACTTGCCGGCAATTGCCGCGAGTTGTGCGTCTTCCGAATTTTGCAACGCTTCCCACCTCAGCGACATCAGCGCACTGTAGAGAAAGTTGCGGACAATGGTGGTGGCGTAGTCGCGCGCAGACGTGGCGGAGGCATGCGGCAGTTCCAGCAGCGTGTAGTTGCGAAAGTCGCCGGCATCGCGCAGGTAAGCGAGTGAATCTTCGGTCGCGCCGTTTCCGGCCAGGCTGGCTGCATGCTGGTAAAGCAGCCGCGCCTGGCCGATCAAATCCAGGCTCATATTGGCCAGCGCAATGTCCTCTTCCAGCACCGGGCCGTGGCCGCACCATTCGGCATTGCGCTGACCCAGCACCAGCGCGTTGTCCGCCAGATGCAGCAACTGGTTCAGAGGAGCTGACATCACATGTGGCCCACTTCGTCCGGGATCTCGTAGAAGGTCGGATGCCGGTAAATCTTGTCGGCCATCGGTTCAAAAAACGCCGCTTTGTCTTCCGGCTGGCTGGCGGTGAGCGCGCTGGATGGAACGACCCAGATGCTCACGCCTTCCTGACGCCGCGTGTAAACATCGCGCGCCATTTGCAGCGCCTGCTGCGCGTCGGCGGCGTGCAGGCTGCCGCAATGTTTGTGCTCGAGGCCCTGTTTGCTACGCACAAAAACTTCCCAGAGCGGCCAGTCGCGTCCTGCGGACGCAAGGGTCGTTGGCCCTGCCTGGCCCGACTCCGGTCCAGGGGAAGGCAACCGCTTGCCAGCGTTGTGGGTCATGCGGCCTCCTTCAACGCGCGGGCTCGCTGTTTGGCCGCATGGGCCAATGCTGCCTCACGCACCCACTGGCCCTCGTTGTGGGCCTGAACACGCGTGGCCAGGCGCTCCTGGTTGCAGGGGCCGTTGCCGTTAACGGTGGCCCAGAACTCGTCCCAGTCAATCGCGCCGTATGCATGCTGCTGGCGCTCCTCGTTCCATTTCAAATCAGGGTCAGGCAGTGTCACGCCGAGAATCGCCGCCTGCGGCACTGTGGCGTCAACAAACTTCTGCCGCAGCTCATCGTTACTGATGCGCTTGATGCCCCAGCGCATGCCTTGCGCGCTGTTGCTGCTGTCGGCATCGGGCGGGCCGAACATCGCGAGCACCGGCCACCACCAGCGGTTAACGGCGTCCTGCACCATCTCGCGCTGGGCCGGCGTGCCTTTCATCTGCACCATCAGGCTTTCAAAACCCTGGCGCTGGTGGAAACTTTCCTCCTTGCAAATACGAACCATTGCGCGGGCATACGGCCCATAGGAGCAGCGGCAGATCGGCACCTGATTCATGATGGCCGCGCCATCGACCAGCCAGCCGATCACGCCAACGTCGGCCCACTGCAGCGTCGGGTAGTTGAAGATGGAGCTGTACTTGGCCTTGCCGGTGTGCAGCGCGTCCAGCAATTGATCGCGCGAGCTGCCCAGTGTTTCTGCGGCGGAGTAAAGGTAAAGGCCGTGGCCGCCTTCGTCCTGCACCTTGGCCAGCAAAATGGCTTTGCGTTTGAGCGATGGCGCGCGCGAAATCCACATACCTTCGGGTTGCATGCCGATGATTTCGCTGTGCGCATGCTGGCTGATCTGGCGCACCAGGGTGCGGCGGTAAGCCTCCGGCATCCAGTCCTGCGGCTCGATCTTCTGGTCGGCATCGATCGCGCAGTCAAAGCGGATTTGCAGCGTCTCATCCGCCGCGCCAGGTACTGTCGCGACTGATTTGAGTGCTGGCGCCGAAGTGTCGGCCACGTCGAGTGATTGCGTGTACATCAGTGAAGATTCCTGTCGTGCTGCTCCTGCGTGGAGGGTGTTTCACCGCAGTATAGCCAATTAACCGACCGATCGGTCGGTTAATTGTTGAGCGCGGGCACGACGGCTATTTTTCAGGCGCCCGTCTCAGTCTCAGGAACGGGTCAGCCGACCCATCACCCGCCCCGGTGCGGGCGATCAAGCCGGATTTTTCCCAGGGATCGCTCTTTAGAGATCGCGCCCCTGAAAAACACCACCTGCCGCAACCCCCGTTGTCAGCCTCCGTGCTCGAGCGTGAACCCGGCGTTACGGTCTTGCCCCAGGCGCGCCACCAGCTGGGGCAGGGTCGGCTGCATGTCGGCTTTCAGGGTGTGTGGCGGATTGATGATAAACATGCCGCTGGCCGGCAAACCGGGCCGCTTCACGTCCCCGGCCTGATCGGTGGTGAGTTTGCTGGATTTGACCGTGAGCGTGGCGTTGAGCCAGCTTCGGCCTGCTTTGGTCGCCAGGGTTTTTAACTTTCGCGGCAGATCGTGGGCTTCGGGACGCGGAATAAGGGGGTACCAGACCGCATAGGTGCCGGTGGCAAAACGCTTGACGGCGTCGGCCATGCAGGCCGCGACACGGGCGTAATCGGTTTTGATTTCGTAACTCGGGTCGCACAAGACAAAGGCGCGGCGCGCCGGCGGGGGCAAAAAAGTCTTCAGCACTTCAAAACCGTCTTCGCGTGCCACGCTCACCTGCCGGCCCACGCCGAGTTGTTCTATATTGCCGGTCAGCGATTTGAAGTCGGTCGGGTGCAGTTCAAACAGCTTGAGTTTGTCGCGGCCGCTGAGAAACTGTTGCTCAATAAATGGCGACCCGGGATAAATTTTCAGGTGGGCCGGGTCCGCGCTTTCGGCAAACTGCGGGTTCAAACTGCGCAGTAGGTCCAGGTAGTCTTGCAGGGCAGGCGCCAGGATCTCGCCGGCCACATTCTTCACGGAGGCGGCCTCTTTTTCACTTGCTATAGTTTTTGCAGCTACTTGTGCCCGTGCAATAACGGGCAATGGCATTTTTGATGATGAAAAAAGCCTGAACACACCGTCTCGCGCTTCACCACTGGTCTCTGTGTAGTCGCCATCGAGGCGATACAGCCCGGCCCCGGCATGGGTGTCAATCACGGTCAGCGCAGTGTCTTTCTGGGTCAAATACTTCATCAACGCGATCAGCGTGATGTGCTTGAGCACGTCGGCGTGGTTGCCGGCATGGAAGGCGTGGCGATAACTAAACATGCGTCTATGTTAACGGGCGCGGGATTTCTGGCCCTTTTTTTCCGGCACCGGAAGCGGCGACGGGTCTTACCCCGTCGCGACAACAGCGGCAGACGCAAGGAGCCGACAGGCGGGTGTCTTGAAGCAGGCCTGATCGCCATGCCCCATTTGATGGAACGAAGCAGTTAAGAGGAATGGCACTTACTTAGGCCAAAAGCGCCGTCATCCCGGACTTGATCCGGGATCCATGCCGCATGTCCCACTGCACAGGCCCGCGAGGCATGGATTGCGGGTCAAGCCCGCAATGACAACTTCAGGCGTCATCCACGTCCCCGCCAGTTG
>JBKJZS010000460.1:0-2074 GCA_046714915.1 Polaromonas sp.
AAAAGCTCGTGCCGAACGGACCAATCACTTGCACTTTGTCGCCCACTTTCAAGTCGCACATGTAGTTGGAAGCGACACCGCGCACCGGCTTGCCCTGGTGGTCTTCGAGCACGCGCTTGATGGTGAGTGACACATTGTTGTAGCCGGGCCGCTCACCGTTGCGCGGGCTCGCAATGGAGTACTGCCTGGCGTGGTGTGGCTTGGCCGTTTCGTCGATGCCGGGAGGCAGAACGCCGATCGACTGGCCTTCCAGCACGGGGAAGGGCATGCTGCCAAAGTCGAGCACGACGTGGTGGGTGTCGTATTCCTTGCCCACTTCTGTGACGCGCACATTGCCCACCACGGCGGCGGTGGTCGGGACTTTCGGGCCGTGCAGATTGGTGTAGGCATGCGCGGCCGACCACGGCGGCAGAGTGGCGCCGTACGCTGAAGAATTGAACACCTCTTCACCGCTCACGGCGGCGGTGGGTGCAGGTGAGACCGGTACGTCTGGAACGTCGTCCGGGCTGCTGATGCCGGCTTCGGCCAACTGCTCGGCGGTCCATTCAGCGGGCAACTCGTCCCAGGTCAGTTGCTCGGTCGGCGTGTAAGCATTGACGCGCGGCATGGTACGCCAGTTGTCAATCGAGCCCGTGGGACAAGGCGAGATGCAGGCCATGCACAGGTTGCATTTTTCAGCATCAACAACGTAGTTGCGTGCGTCGTGGGTGATGGCCTGTACTGGACAAATGGCCTCGCAGGTATTGCAGCGAATGCAAATCTCGGGATCTATCAGGTGCTGCTGGATGGCGATGTTGTTGGCCGTGGTCATGGACTTGTCTCCTTTGCTGCTGGTGCATAGTGGGCAAGGGGCCACTGGGGCCCCTTGCGTGCGATGCCGCTTTGGCAAGCTATCTGTCTATCTGCAGCTAGTTAAAGCGGACATACTCAAAGTCGGCGGGCTGGCGGTTGATGCCCATCACTGGTGGCGCGATCCAGTTGGCATACTTGCCAACCTCAACCACGCGACCCATGAGCGAGGCGACGTAAGCACGGTCCTGGCGGCTGGGCAGCCAGCTGTCAACATTCGCGGTCCATTCGGCATCAGACACCACGCGCCCATCTGGCGAGACCTTGACGCCCGACAGGGCGCCGATATTGCGGTGAAAGGCCTTGTGCGGCACGCGCAGCTTGGCGGGAATGCCGGCTTTTTCAAGTACCCGGTTCCAGCGCTCAACGCCGGCTACCGAGTCCTTGATGTAGTCGTCGCGCAGCACTTCGTTGAGCGCGTTGAGCATGGGCACTTCTTTTTCAACCAGTTCACCATTGCGTACTTCCAGTACCTTGTAGGTCTGGCCCTTGAGCAGGTGATCGTCGACGCGTTTGCCTTCTTCGTAGCGGCCTTTCAGACCGGTGCTGTAGAAGGTAGCGGCGTTGCTGGACTCATCGGCGCCGAACAGGTCAATCGTGACGCTGTAGTGAAAGTTGATGTAGCGCTGAATCGTTGGCAGATCAATCACACCGGCTGCGCGCAGCTTGCCCACGTCATCGGTCTTGAGCTCGTTCATGACCTGTGCCGTGCGCGTGATGACGCGCGAGATGCCGCTCTCGCCCACAAACATATGGTGCGCTTCCTCGGTCAGCATGAACTTGGTGGTTCGGGCCAGCGGTTCAAAGGCGCTTTCAGCCAGGGCGCACAACTGAAACTTGCCGTCGCGGTCAGTGAAATAGGTGAACATGAAAAAGCTCAGCCAGTCTGGCGTGGCTTCATTGAAGGCACCCAAAATACGCGGGTTGTTTTCATCACCGCTGCGGCGCACCAGCAGTGCATCGGCTTCTTCTCGGCCATCGCGTCCGAAGTGCTTGTGCAGCAGGTAGACCATGGCCCACAAGTGGCGGCCTTCTTCGACGTTGATCTGGTAGAGGTTGCGCAAGTCGTACATGCTGGGGGCGGTCAGCCCCAGGTGACGCTGCTGCTCGACCGAAGCCGGTTCAGTGTCACCCTGCGTCACGATAATGCGGCGCAGGTTGGCGCGGTATTCGCCAGGCACGTCATGCCAGACTTTTTCACCCTTGTGGTCGCCAAAGTGAATGG
>JBKJZS010000461.1:0-2449 GCA_046714915.1 Polaromonas sp.
GCACGCCGGGGTGCAGGCGTTTGAATTTTTTGAGCAAATTCAGGCTGAACTGGTAGTCGCGGCCGGGGCGCGCCGCTTTGTACAGACGCGCGGTGGTTTCCAGGTTGTGGTTCATCACATCAGGCGGCGCGGCTTTCAAAATGTTGAGCGCGCGATCGTCGCGGCCACGGAAGTCGGGCACGAGAATTTCAATCGTGGTGCCAGGTGACAGTTCACGAATCTTCTGGATGCACTCGACGAAATGGCCGCTGCCGCCGTCGCGCAGGTCATCGCGGTCCACGCTGGTGATCACCACGTATTTGAGCTTGAGCGCCGCAATGGTTTTGGCCAGGCTCAAAGGCTCGTTGGCATCCAGCGGATCCGGCCGGCCATGGCCCACATCGCAGAATGGACAGCGGCGCGTGCACTTGTCGGCCATGATCATGAAGGTCGCCGTGCCCTTGCCGAAACATTCACCGATGTTGGGGCAGCTGGCTTCTTCACACACGGTGTTGAGCTTGTTCTCGCGCAGGATCTGCTTGATCTCGTAAAACCGCGTGCTCGGGCTGCCGGCCCGGACGCGAATCCAGTCGGGCTTTTTCAGCACCTCGCCCTGAACCACCTTGACCGGAATGCGCGAGAGCTTGGCCGCCGCCTTTTGCTTGGCCAGTGGGTTGTAGCTCTCCGGGCTCTGGATGTCGCGGACCACCGGGTTCACGGCACTGGCGGCGGGGTTGGTGGCTTCTGAGGTGCTCATGGTGTGTTTCGTGTTGTTTCAGCTCAGGGCGCCAGGTAAGTGACGAGCTTCTGGCCCAGCACGTCCGCAGCCTCCTGCCAGCTTGTCGATACCCCGATTGTAGAAAGGTCTGTGGTTTCCAGCCCGGCATAACCGCAGGGGTTGATGCGCGAGAAGGGTTCCAGGTCCATCGCGACGTTGAGCGCTACGCCGTGGTAGGTGCAGTGGCGGCTGACCTTGATGCCCAAAGCGGCGATTTTGCCGAGGCCGGCGAAGTCATTGCCCTCGGCTGCTGCCTTGTCATGCCGGGCATGGGAAAACGGGTCATCGAGCCGCACATAGATGCCCGGCGAACCCATCACGCGGTGCCCGGTCACGCCAAAATGCGCCAGCGTTTTGATGACGGATTCTTCAATCCGGTAGACATATTCCTTGACGTAGTAACCGGCGCGTTTGAGGTCGATCAGCGGGTAAGCCACCACCTGCCCCGGTCCGTGGTAAGTGACCTGGCCGCCTCGATCGGTTTGCACCACGGGAATGTCGCCGGGGTTCAGGACGTGGTCACTCTTGCCGGCCAGCCCCTGGGTGTAGACTGGGGGATGCTCACAAATCCATAGCTGGTTGCGCCCGTCCTGATTGGGATGGAGACTTGTTTGACTTGTATTTTCAGGGCTGCGGCCAGCCGTGAAAGCCTGCATGGCTTTGTAGGTGGGCAGGTAGTCGACCAAGCCCAGGTTGTGGACTTCCATGCTCATGCAAACAATGCGTCCAGTTGCCCGGACATTCCCAGGCCGTCGCGCTCTTTAATGATCTGCTTGAACAGGCAGCGCCCTTTGCTTTTTCCTGCCCACAACTCGCCGATTTGCCGCTTTTCAATCTCATAAGGGTCATTGAGCAGGTGCGCGCCCTTGTATTCAACGACGGCGATGCGCCCATCCACCCGTTCGGCCACAAAGTCCGGGAAAAACCGGCCTCTCGACGTTGCCAGGGAAAAACCGCAGGGCGCGGTGGTCAGGTTGCGAACCCAGTGCTTTACCTTGGCATGGTTGTCCAGCAACTGGGCACAGAAAAACTCCTCGCCGCCGTCTTTCAGATCCGCCAGAACTGGGTAAAAGTGTTTGCGAAATTCGTAGCGTCCGCTGTAGCGCGACCCGGCGGGGACCGGGTAGCGATTCGCCTCGAACAGCAGGGGCCGCGTCCAGTCGGGCTCAATGTTCCAAACTTCCTCCAGCACCAGTTGCCGAAACTGGGCTTTGGCCGCCTTGTCTTTCAAATCCCCAACCCGCGCCTCAATATCCTGCGCCAGCTTGAAGCGTGCCTTGGCCAGTGTCACCAGCGGGATTGCCCGCTCATGCATCAGATGGCCGACGACCGCCGCGAAGTAAGTTGTGCGTTGCGCTTGCGTGAACTCAGGCAGCTTTTGAAACAAGGACTGGTCCAGCCAGCGCACGAGGTCGTCGGACGTGATGGTGCTGGAGCCATAGTCAAAGGCGATCTGGCTGACGTCCGCGGCACGCAGGTTGACGCGGGCGTCCTTCAGATAAATTTCAAAGGTGTTGGATTGCTCGACCACCTGAAAACCCGGCAGTTGCACCGCTTCAGGTGTTAACAGATCCAGCTCCACGGCTTCGAGCACCGCCTCCCGCTCCAGCGGCCACAGCTGGCCCAGCGGTGTGCTGCGGTAGCCCAGCGTCGGAATCGGCGCAAAGTGCTCGCCGCGCGATGCCGGGGCGC
>JBKJZS010000462.1:0-1081 GCA_046714915.1 Polaromonas sp.
CTGGCGTGGAGCAGCCACTGCGCAGCGTTTCCCTGAAGGGCATGCCAGATTGGAGATATTTCCATATTTACAGAAATTTCCTTGCGAATGTGTGGTTCACACATTTATACTAAATGCAGCCAAGAGAGATTCATCTATGTCGCCGCCCGAAGACAGTTCCTCAATGGATGCCCTGAGTGCAGATCAGCAGGCCGTACTGGACGCGCTGGACGGTGTATTTGCGCCGCTGGCCCAGCTTTGCATCGCCAAGGGCATCCGCATTCGCACTGTCGAAGACCGGCTTCGGGGGGCCTTCGTGAATGCAGCGCGCGATGTCCATCCAGGGCAGTTGTCCACCCGACTGACGAGCCGCATTAGCGCCGCGACCGGACTGACGCGGCGCGAGGTCGACCGCCTCGAGAGCCAGCCGGACCGGACCCGCAAACCCCGACGCTCGCCCATTACCGAGCTGCTCACGCGCTGGCTGTCCGACCCCACACTGCGTGACCCGGGCAATAAACCGCGCAAGCTGCCCCGGCAGGGGCCAGCCCCGAGTTTCGAGAGCCTGGCCCAGTCGGTCACCCGCGACGTGCATCCACGCACGCTGCTCGACGAGTTGTGCCGGCTTCAACTGGCCGCCTACGACACCGCCAGCGGCAACGTGCAGTTGCTGCGCGAGGCGTTTGTGCCGCGTGGCGACTGGGCCCGCATGCTGGCATTTTTGGGCGACAACGTGGGCGACCATTTCCGCGCCGCCGTGGCCAACGTGCTGAAGGACGGCAATCAGCAAATTGAACAGGCGATTTTCGCCGACGAAGTGTCGGCCGAATCGCTGGCCCAGGCGCGCGACCTGATGACGCAAGAATGGCGCACGCTGTTGGCGCAGATCGCACCTCAGCTGGAAAAAATGATCGAGAGCGATCGGGAATCGGGCCGATCGCAGGACCACAGCCTGCGTATTGGCCTGTTCACCTGGTCGCAAACCATGGCGACGCCGCCGCAATAGTTCCGTTACTTTAATTTACAAGGAGAGCAACTTATGAAAAACGTACTGACAACCCCGGTGGTTCAGGGCATCACCCGTCGCGAAGGTCTGTTGACC
>JBKJZS010000463.1:0-4848 GCA_046714915.1 Polaromonas sp.
GGTTTAAATGTGCCATCAAGAATGCAACACTCCACTAGCGTCGGTCGGCGCCCAGTCGGGTGCGCTGTGCAGCATCGGCTTCCGGGGGGCGCCCCTTTTGCGTATCGGTCTTCAAGAGCATGAGAAAATACCCGATTGAACCCCAGACCCAGACAGGACTCTCATGGAAGCAGAACGCATCAACATCATCGGCAACCAGCTCGCGGACATGAGCAACCGTGTGAATGAACTCCGGGGGTATCTTTGACTACCCTGGCAAAGAACGCAAATTAAACGAGGTTAATGCAGCGCTGGAAGATCCCAAGGTGTGGGACGAGCCGAAACGCGCCCAGGATCTGGGCCGCGAGAAAAAATTACTTGAGGGCGTGGTGCTGGCACTGGACCGCTTGGACCAGGAGCTCCAGGACAACACCGAGTTGTTTGAGATGTCCAGGGAAGACGGCGACGACGCTGGCCTGGTCACCATCGAAAGCGAAGCCGGCAAGGTCGCGCTTGAAGTGGAAGCCATGGAATTCCGCCGCATGTTCAACAACCCGGCAGACCCGCTGAACGCTTTCCTCGACATCCAGGCCGGCGCCGGCGGCACCGAAGCCTGCGACTGGGCCAGCATGCTGCTGCGCCAGTACCTGCGCTACTGCGAGCGAAAGGGTTTCAAGCCCGAAGTCATGGAAGAGTCTGCCGGCGACGTGGCCGGCATCAAAAGCGCCACCATCAAGATCGAAGGTGAATACGCCTTCGGCCTGCTGCGCAGCGAAACCGGCGTGCACCGGCTGGTGCGCAAGTCACCGTTTGACTCCTCCGGCGGGCGCCATACCTCGTTTGCGTCGGTGTTTGTCTACCCCGAAGTCGATGACAAAATCGAGATCGACATCAATCCTGCCGATGTCCGGGTGGACACCTACCGCGCCAGCGGCGCCGGCGGCCAGCACATCAACAAGACCGACTCGGCGGTGCGTTTGACGCACATTCCGACCGGCATCGTCGTGCAGTGCCAAAACGACCGCTCGCAGCACCGAAACCGGGACGAAGCCTGGCAGATGTTGCGCTCGCGCATGTACGAGCATGAGATGCGCAAGAAAATGGCCGAGCAGCAGAAGCTGGAAGACACCAAGACCGACGTCGGCTGGGGCCACCAGATTCGCAGCTATGTGCTGGACCAGAGCCGCATCAAGGATTTGCGCACCAACTACGAGACCTCGGCCACCCAGAAGGTGCTCGACGGCGACCTCGACCCTTTTATTGAAGCCTCCCTCAAGCAGGGCGTGTGAAGCACTCCCGCCCCCTGCTGTTGCATTTTCTAGGAACCCGCCATGCTGCGTGAAGGACAAGCCACGGTGATCCACCGTGCCGATTACATAGCACCCGCCTACTGGATCGACAGCGTCGATCTGTGTTTTGACCTGGATCCGGCCAAAACGCGTGTGCTGAACAAAATGACGCTGCGCCGCAATGCCGAGGTGCCGGCGCAGCCTTTAAAGCTGGATGGCGAGGAACTCAATCTCGCCCGGGTGCTGGTCGACGGTCAAGGCGCGTCCTTCAGAATGGAGGGCGAGCAACTGGTGCTGGACAATCTTCCCGATGCCTTTGAGCTGGAGATTTTCACCACCTGCGCGCCTGCCAAAAACACCAAGCTGATGGGCCTCTACGTCAGCAACGAGTCCTTCTTCACCCAGTGCGAAGCCGAAGGCTTTCGCCGCATCACCTACTTCCTGGATCGCCCCGACGTGATGTCCAGTTACACCGTAACCTTACGCGCCGACAAGGCCAGCTATCCGGTGCTGCTGTCCAACGGCAACCTGGTCGAACAAGGCCTGCTCTCCGACGGCCGCCACTTCGCCAAATGGGTGGACCCGCACAAAAAACCGAGTTACCTGTTTGCCCTGGTGGCCGGCCAGCTGGTCAGCCGCGAGCAGCGCATCACCTCGCGCGCCGGGGTGGACCATGTGCTGCAGGTCTACGTGCGACCGGGCGACCTGGATAAAACCGAACACGCGATGAACTCGCTGATGCACTCGGTGGCCTGGGACGAAGCCCGCTTCGGCCTGAGCCTGGATCTGGAACGTTTCATGATTGTCGCAACCAGCGACTTCAACATGGGCGCGATGGAAAACAAGGGCTTGAACATCTTCAACACAAAGTATGTGCTGGCGAACCAGGCGACTGCGACCGACACTGATCATTCGAACATCGAAAGCGTGGTTGGTCACGAGTACTTTCACAACTGGACCGGCAACCGCATCACCTGCCGCGACTGGTTCCAGCTCAGCCTGAAAGAAGGCCTGACGGTGTTTCGCGACCAGGAATTCTCACAAGACCTCTGCTTTGAGCCCTCGGCCCGCGCTGTCAAACGCATTGAAGATGTGCGGGTGCTGCGTAGCGCGCAATTTCCTGAAGACGCGGGCCCGGCGGCGCACCCGGTCCGGCCCGACAGCTATATAGAAATCAGCAACTTCTACACCGTCACCATCTATGAAAAAGGTGCGGAGCTCGTGCGCATGATGCAGACCCTGGTCGGCCGCGACGGGTTCACCAAGGGCATGGCAATGTACTTTCAGCGGCACGACGGTCAAGCCGTGACCTGCGACGACTTTGCGCAGGCGATTGCCGATGCCAACCCGGGCTCGGACCTGGCGCGCCTGCTGCCGCAGTTCAAACGCTGGTACAGCCAGGCTGGCACGCCGCGCCTGCACGGCGTGGGTGCTTATGACGCTGCAGCACGCACTTACACGCTGAAGCTGGACCAAAGCTGCGCGCCAACGCCCGGCCAGCCGGCCAAGGAGTCCTTTGTGATTCCAGTCGGTCTGGGCCTGCTCGGTGCCGATGGCGCCGACCTGCCACTGCAGCTGGACACCGAAGCAGCTCCGGTGGCAGGACCTCGCACCTTCGTGCTTACACAGGCCAGCGAGACGCTGCGCTTTGTCAACGTCGACGCAGAACCGGTGCCCTCGCTACTGCGCGGTTTTAGCGCGCCCGTGGTTCTTGAGTTTGACTACAGCGACGGGCAACTGCTGCACCTGCTGGCTAACGACGTCGACCCCTTTAACCGGTGGGAAGCCGGGCAAAGGCTGGCGGTCCGTCTTGCTATCAAATCAATAGCTGCTGTCGCTTATCCGGTCGGGGCTACACCACTGGACGATGCCTATATTGAAGCGATGCGCAACGTGCTGCGCCACCCCGGACTCGACGCCGCCTTCAAGGACCTGGTGCTGACCCTGCCGTCGGAAACCTATATCGCCGAGCAGCTCGATGTCGTGGACCCGCAGCGTATCCATGCGGTGCGCGAGGCGATGCGCCTGCAGTTGGCGACGGCGTTGGTCGCGGACTGGGAGGCCGCCTGGGAAGCCAACCACGAAAACGGCGCCTACACGCCTGACCCGCTGTCGTCGGGTCGCCGCGCCCTTGCCGGCCTGGCGCTGACGCAGCTCTGCCTGGCGGCGGTTGCGACCGGTGACCGGGTCTGGCCCGGCAAGACGTACCAGCGCTTCAAAGACGCCGGCAACATGACCGACCGCTTCAACGCGCTGGCGGCACTGGTTTCCAGCGCTCACCCGCTGGCCGCAGAGGCCTTGCCCCGTTTCCATGCGATGTTCAGGGACGAGGCGCTGGTGCTCGACAAATGGATGGGCTTGCAGGCCGGCGCGCCAGACCGCGGCGGCAACATCCTGCCGGCGGTGCGCCAGTTGATGAAACATCCCGATTTCAGCCTGCGCAACCCGAACCGCGCCCGCAGCGTCATCAGCACCTTCTGTCAGGCCAATCCAGCGGCTTTTCACCGTGGTGACGCGGCCGGTTATGTGTTCTGGAGCGACCGGGTGATCGAGCTTGACGCCATCAACCCGCAGGTGGCTGCACGTCTGGCACGCGCGCTGGACCGCTGGAAAAAGCTGGCCGAGCCTTACCGCAGCGCGGCACGCGAGGCCATTGCCCGGGTCGCGGCCAAGACTGATTTGAGTAAAGATACCTACGAGGTGGTGTCGCGCGCGCTGGCTGACTGATGTGAACTGTCATAGCGGACTTGATCCGCAATCCATGCTGGCACACTAACGTGGATTCCGGATCAAGTCCGGGATGACAACCCAAGGAGTTCCCCCATGTCTTCAAAAATTTCCCTGACCCGCTACTTGGTAGAACAGCAGCGCATGGACGGCCACATCCCTTCGCAGCTGCGCCTGTTGCTCGAGGTGGTCGCGCGCGCCTGCAAAGGCATCAGCCAGGCCGTCAACAAAGGAGCGCTCGGCGGTGTACTGGGCACGGCCGGCAGCGAGAACGTGCAGGGTGAAGTGCAGAAAAAGCTCGACATCATCGCCAACGAAGTGCTCATCGAAGCCAACGAATGGGGCGGCCACCTGGCCGCCATGGCGTCGGAAGAAATGGACAGCATCTATGTGGTGCCCCATCGCTATCCGCAGGGCGAATACCTGCTGCTGTTCGACCCACTCGACGGCTCCAGCAATATCGATGTGAACGTCAGCATTGGCACCATCTTCAGCGTGCTCAAAAACCCCGAGGGTGATGCCGGCATCGAAGAAAAAGACTTTTTGCAGGCAGGCAACCGGCAGGTGGCCGCTGGCTACTGTGTTTACGGTCCCCAGACCACCCTTGTGCTGACAGTGGGTGACGGCGTCGCCATGTTCACGCTGGACCGCGAGCAGGGCTCGTTTGTGCTGATCGAAGAGAACGTGCGGATCCCGCCCGACACGCAGGAGTTCGCCATCAACATGAGCAACATGCGGCACTGGGATGAGCCGGTCAAGCGCTACATCGACGAGTGCCTGCAGGGCAAGGAAGGCCCGCGCGGCAAGAACTTCAACATGCGCTGGATCGCTTCGATGGTCGCCGACGTACACC
>JBKJZS010000464.1:0-1273 GCA_046714915.1 Polaromonas sp.
ACACATACCCGCGCCGCTGGTCCATGCAGCATGGATGCCGGATCGCGTCCGGCATGACAGCCCGTTCAACATCGGCTCAATCTTTCCGCTTCAACGGCTGCCAACCCGCAAATCGGGGGTGATGGCGCTGCACCACCGGGCCGTCAAAATCCCAGGCGATGCATTTGCCCAGGTGGTAAGGCGGACCGCCGTTGTCAAGCTCCGGCTCGCCGGCCTGCTTGCGCAGGCGGTCGCGGTAAATGGGAATGGTCTGGTAGGCCGCAGTCGCCATGTTGAACAGCAACTCGCGCAGATGCGTGCAGCCGCGGATGCCGCCCAGCGCCCGCTCAATGGCCTGGCGCCAGCCCGGCCCCATGGTGACGCCCACCATCTGCTGCATCGGGTCCCTGCCCTGCTGACATTCGCCAAAAGGCGTGTGGTCCATCGAACTGGCGATTTCGCGGATCGTCAAATGGTCGTCCACCGACGCACGGATCGCCATGCCGTGGATGGGCGTACCCGGCGGCATGTCGCCCCGCTCGGAGCGGTCCAGCGCATAGGTCTTGGTGTCGGTCAACTCGGCTTCAATGTCCCACAGGCCGTCCTCGCGGTGGTAGCCGCGAAAGACGACGGCGCGTGTGTGCAGGTGGGATCGGGCTTGGGGTGCAGGCAGTGGCATGGGGGTACTTCGTTGGACGGATTGGTGTGATTTTCTCAGAATACCTACACTGGGGCAGCCAGCCGCCTCAAAGAGAAAAGAAAGCCGCCATGCCCTACCTGCAACTTGACGTCAACGGCCGCTACCCGGTGGACCAGAAAAAGGCCTTGGCCCGCAAACTGTGCGACACCTACACCGTCATGATGAAGGTGGACATCCGCCGCATCAGCATCGCCATCCGCGAGTGCGGCGAAGGCGGCGTGTGGCGCACCATCGACGGCGAGCCGACGCCTGTCTCGGTGCTGATGTGCGACATCCGCAAGGGTCGCCCGCCCGAGCTGCGGATGGAGCTGGCCAGGCAGCTGATCAATGACTGCGTTGAGGTGCTGGGCCTGCGCGAAGACCGGTTAAACGTGGAATTCACCCAGCACACGGGCGACGAGATGTACCACCCCGCGCTGGGTGGCTTCAGCCCGGAGTGGTCGGCGGACGAGGCCTAGTACTGCAACCCGAAAATATCGAAACATGAAAGCGCGTCTTCGCACCCACGGCGGCGTTGCAACCCTTGCGAAGGCGGCCAGCCTTCGCTGCGGCTTGCGCCTTGCCCTGGGCACGAAGCCATCACTTTCAGTATGT
>JBKJZS010000465.1:0-1838 GCA_046714915.1 Polaromonas sp.
CGGCAGTTTCGTTTCGGAAACGCTGACCCACGCAATCAACGAGCTCAAAGACGCCTACGCCAAATACCAGCATGACCCGGAATTCCTTGCGGAATTCCATTACGAACTCAAGCATTTCGTCGGCCGGCCCTCTCCCATCTACCACGCCGCCCGCATGGGCCGCGAGCAGGGTGGCGCGCAGATTTACCTCAAGCGCGAAGACCTGAACCACACTGGCGCCCACAAAATCAACAACACCATCGGCCAGGCCATGCTGGCCCGACGCATGGGCAAGCCGCGCGTGATTGCCGAAACCGGCGCCGGGCAGCACGGCGTCGCGACGGCAACGATTTGTGCACGTTACGGCCTCGAATGTGTGGTTTACATGGGCAGCGAAGACGTCAAGCGCCAGAGCCCCAACGTCTACCGCATGAAGCTGCTGGGCGCCAGCGTGGTGCCGGTGGAATCAGGCAGCCGCACGCTGAAAGATGCGCTGAACGAAGCCATGCGCGACTGGGTCGCCAACGTTGACAACACCTTCTACATCATTGGCACCGTGGCCGGCCCGCACCCCTACCCGATGATGGTGCGCGATTTCCAGAGCGTGATCGGCGAGGAATGCCTGGTGCAAATGCCCGAAATGACGGGCATGACACGAAATGGTGGACAGCCCGACGCGGTGATCGCCTGCGTCGGCGGCGGCAGCAACGCCATGGGCATTTTCCACCCCTACATCGCCCATGAAAACACGCGGCTGATTGGCGTGGAAGCTGCCGGCGAGGGCATGGACAGCGCCAAACACTCGGCCTCGCTGCAACGCCGCGTGCCCGGCGTGCTGCACGGCAACCGCACCTATGTGCTGCAAAACGAGGACGGCCAGGTCACAGAGACCCACAGCATCAGCGCCGGGCTGGACTACCCCGGTGTCGGCCCCGAACACGCGTTTTTGAAAGACATAGGCCGCGCCGAGTACGTCGGCATCACCGACGCCGAAGCCCTCGAAGCGTTTCACTACCTGTGCCGCACTGAAGGGATCATTCCGGCGCTTGAGTCCAGCCACGCGGTTGCTTACGCGATGAAGCTGGCCAAAACCATGCGGCCAGACCAGTCCATTCTGGTCAATCTCTCGGGGCGTGGCGACAAGGACATTGGCACGGTGGCGGATTTATCCGGAGCTGATTTTTATGATCGCCCGTCGATGCGTGGCCATGTCGTCAAAGGCAGCGGCAAGGAAGCGTCATGAGTCGCATTACTTCCACTTTCGATGCGCTGAAGGCGCAAAACCGCAAGGCCTTGATCCCTTATGTGACCGCCGGTTTCCCGTATGCCGACATCACGCCCGACATCATGCACGGCATGGTGGCCGGTGGCGCCGACGTGATCGAACTTGGCGTGCCCTTTTCGGACCCGAGTGCCGACGGACCGGCCATCCAGAAAGCCGGCGACAAGGCACTGGCGTTCGGCATCGGTCTGGCGCAGGTGCTGGAGATGGTGCGGCTGTTCCGCCAGCAAGACAGCACAACACCGGTGGTGCTTATGGGTTATGCCAACCCGATTGAAGCCTACAACATCAAGCGCGGCAAGGACGCGTTTGTGCGCGATGCTGCTGCGGCTGGCGTGGACGGCGTGCTGGTGGTGGACTACCCGCCGGAAGAATGTGTGGCCTTCGCCGCCAGGCTGCGCGCCCACAGCATGGACCTGATCTTTCTGCTGGCGCCCACCAGCACGGACGAACGCATGGCGCAGATCGCCGCCGTCGCCAGCGGCTATGTGTATTACGTGTCGCTCAAGGGCGTCACCGGCGCCGGCACGCTCAACACCGATGCAGTGGAGCAAATGCTGCCGCGCATCCGCGCCCA
>JBKJZS010000466.1:0-13333 GCA_046714915.1 Polaromonas sp.
GTCAAGATCGGCAGCCGCATCACTGACTGTGGGCGTTCGCCGAGCGATCCACCGATGGGGTTTAACCCGGAGCAGGCGAAAAAAAGCGGCCCACGGGCCGTTTTTTTCACGGGCTGAGCGGCTCGAAAGCCGCTGCATGACCTCTATTCCACTTTGGCTTTTTCGCGCAGGCCCTGCTGAAAAGCGGCCAACTTTTGTTGCTGCATCTGCTGTGCAATCTGCGGTTTGAGTTCTTCAAACGGAGGCAATTGGGCGGTGCGGATATCGTCGACCCGGATGATGTGATAACCAAACTGGGTTTTCACCGGCACGTCCGTCAACTGGCCCTTGTTCATTTTGGTCATCGCTTGAGCAAACTCGGGCACATAGCTGCTGGGGTTGGCCCAGTCGAGGTCACCGCCATTGGCGCCTGAACCGGGGTCCTTGGACGATTTTTTGGCGATATCTTCAAATTTCCCGCCTTTTTTCAGGCTGGCGATGATTGCTTTGGCTTCGTCCTCTTTTTCCACCAGAATGTGCCGCGCCTTGTACTCCTTGCCGCCGTTGGCTGCAACGAACTTGTCGTATTCGCCTTTCAGATCGGCATCGGTCACCGGGTTCTTCTTCTGGAAATCGGCAAACAGCTCGCGAATCAGAATCGCCTGGCGAGCCAGTTCCATCTGGGTTTTGAAGTCGTCCGTCGCCGACAGTCCCAACTTTTCGGCTTCCTGCATGAACACTTCGCGCGCAATGACTTCTTCCTTGATCTGGACTTGTATCTCAGGCGTAACCGGGCGGCCAGAACGCGACAACTGCAGCGCCAGCGCATCGACGCGGGCTTTGGGCACCGCTTTGCCGTTCACAATGGCCACATTTTGGGCGAAGGCGCCTGAAGCGCCCAATGCCATCAAGCCGGTCAGGGCGCCCGCGAGTAAAGAATGTTTTTTCATGAGTTTCCTAAAGTAAATATTTGAAGAGTGCGGCCAGGCCTGGTTGCAGGGCTAGCCAAAATCAGGGTGTTTCAATGATTTCAATGGCCAGCGCATGCAGGCCCTCGTCGATGAAATTTTGCAATGCATCATACACAAGCCGGTGGCGCGCCACGCGACTCTTGCCCGCGAAAGCCGGGCTGGCGATACGCACACGAAAGTGACTGCCAAAACCCGCGTCGTTTGCGCCCGCGTGGCCAGCGTGAGCGGCACTTTCGTCGATCACTTCCAGCTGACTTGGGCTCAGGCGAATTCGCAGTTGTTCCTCGATCCGAACGGCATGTATCGGCAGGGGGGTAGTTACAGGGGGCATCGAACAATCTCAGGTTTTGACGTGTCTGTTCAGGATAACGGCCTGTGCCAGCACAAACGCCAGCATCAGGCCGAGGCCGCCAAAGAGTTTGAAGTTCACCCAGGTGGCGGTAGGAAAGTTGTAGGCCACCCAGAGATTGAGCACACCCATGACGGCGAAAAAGCCCATCCAGCTGTAATTGACCTTGCGCCAGACCGGGTCCGGCAGCGTCATTTGTGCGCCCATCAGCGACTGGATGCCGTTTTTCCTGAAAACCAGTTGTCCGACCAGCAACGCGCCACCCATGATCCAGTAGAGCACCGTGGGTTTCCATTTGATAAAGCTCTCGCTGTGAAAGTAAATTGTGGCGCCTCCGAGCAGGGTCACCAGTCCCAGGCTGACCCAGAGCATGGTGTCAATCTTCTTCCCGCGCGCCACCAGCCAGAGGATCTGGGCCAGGGTTGCGAGAATCACCACCACGGTGGCCAGTAGCACCGGCGCCTCGGCCGCACCCACCACCCCGCCAGACACCATAAAGCCCAGCCAGTCAGTGGCCGTGCGGGCGGCCCACTCGGTGTTGCCTTCGGCGTACTTGAACATGCCGAAAAAAAGAATAATGGGAAGGAAGTCGAACAGAATTTTCATGGCTTGATTATCGGGGCTGATGGAGTGAGGGACGGAGCAGCACACGCAGTGGCCACTGTGGGAGCCCGTTTTTCCGCAGGGCCGCCCCAAGGAAAAACAGCCCCCTCGGGGGGCGGGGAGCATACGAAGTGAGCGAACGTGGGGGCCACACTCATCTTGGTTTGAAATCCAGCGAGGCTGAGTTCATGCAGTAGCGCAGCCCGGTGGGCGCCGGACCATCCGGAAACACATGGCCCAGGTGCGCACCACAATTGCCACACACAGTTTCGGTACGCGTCATGCCGTGTGCGCGGTCCACATGCTCTTCAATCGCGCCTTCTTTGACTTCCTGCGAAAAGCTAGGCCAGCCGCAGCCCGCATCAAACTTTTTTGCTGAGTCAAAAAGCTCTGCATTGCAGCAAATGCAGCGGTAAGTCCCATCGGCAAAGTTCTTGTCGTATTTGCCAGTGAACGCGCGTTCGGTGGCCGCGTGGCGGGTGACCTGAAAAGCGCCCGATTCGGCCCCTTTTTCAGCCAGCAGGGCTTTCCACTCGTCATCGGTCTTCTGGATTTTGGAGGTCATGGCTCTACCTTTTGAGATGTTTTTTACGAGCTGCAGCTAATCTCGATCGATGCGGCCCAGTCGGGTGGGAAGTGGGCATAACTCTCGTGACCCCCGTGTTCGTCATAGGGTGCTTGCAGCAACTTCAGCAAAGTATTGACCTCGGAAAAATCATTTAGTTTCGCGGCCCGTATGGCTTGCTCGCCCAGATGGTTGCGCAGCACGTATTTCGGGTTGTTTTTAAGCATCAAATCAGTCCGCAGCTCCCCAGGTACAGACGCAAGGCGTTCAGAATACTGTCGCGCCCAGACGTCAAAGGCCTGCCGGTCCAGAAACAGATCGCGCACCGCGTCGTTGGCTCCCGCAGATAGCGCGCCCCTGGGCACGAGGGCTCCCTCAGGGGGCTGTGTCGGCTGCAAAACAGCAAGCGCGGCAGTACCGGACTCAGGGACAAAGCTAGCCAGACGGCGCCAGAAAATGGAATAGTCCGCCTTGTTGCTGGCCAGCAGCTTAAAGGTGTTTTCAATCAGGATCTTGTCGTCGGGATGGGAGTCCGGCAGGCCCAGTTTCGACCGCATCCTGGCTTCCAGCGCCTGCGGAAACACGGTTTTGTACGACTCCAGTGCGGCCAAGGCCTGGTCCTGCCCGTCCATCAGCGGCAGCAGCGCCTGGCCCAGGCAAAACAGATTCCAGTATGCGATATTGGGCTGTTTGTTGTACGCGTAGCGGCCCTGGGTGTCGGAGTGGTTGCAGATGTGATGGGGGTCAAACGCGTCAAGATACTGGAAAGGGCCGTAGTCTATCGTCAGGCCCAGGATGCTCATGTTGTCGGTGTTCATCACACCGTGACAAAAGCCGACGGCCTGCCACGCGGCCATCAGGTGGGCTGTGCGTTCGCTCACCGCTTCCAGCAGGGCGGCGTAGGGCTGGGCACTTTCGCGGCAGGCCGGATAAAAGCTGTCTATTACGTAGTCGGCGAGAACTTTGAGCTGGTCGTGCTGCTCGCTGTAGCTGAAATGCTCAAAGTGGCCGAAGCGGATGAAGCTCGGCGAGGTGCGTGTGACTACGGCGGCGGTTTCAATTTCCTCACGGCGGACTTTCGCGTCAGAACCTGTCACGCAGAGCGCGCGCGTGGTGGGTATGCCCAGACCGTGCATGGCCTCCGAGCACAGAAACTCGCGGATCGAGCTGCGCAGCACCGCGCGCCCGTCGCCCATGCGCGAGTAAGGCGTCCTGCCCGCGCCTTTGAGCTGAATTTCCTGTGGTCCCTGGGCGGTGTCCAGCTCCCCGAGCAGGATCGCACGCCCATCGCCCAGCTGCCCGGCCCATTGACCAAACTGATGGCCACTGTAAACACTGGCCAGCGGCCGGGAGCCAATCGCAACACGGTTGCCGGTAAAAAGGGCCAAAGCCGCTTGTGATTCAAACCAGGCGGGGTCCAGGCCCAGTTCACGCGCCAAGGCCTGGTTGCGGCTGACCCATTCAGGCGAAGGCAGGGGGCTCGGTTGGAGCTCAGTGTAAAAATCAGGCCCCAGTCGGGCAAAGCGGTTGGCCCATTTCAGGCCCGATTCGGCAAGGTTCGCTTCGTCAGCAGGAGCGTCGATGGGTGCGGCAAAGGTCATGGCCTGATTGTGCTGTCGCGTCAGCAGCCCTGCACAACTGGGGTTAAACGGTGTCCGTGACTGCCGGGATGCGTAGGACGCCAGTGCTTCCTCGTCCTGCGTGGCGCGAGGCGGGCAGTCCGGGTGTACGCGCGTTACCATGCAGGCACAAGACCTCCGAATTCAAAGCAAGCCCGATCGGGCAAGAAAGGAAACAGACGATGTTAGGTTTGATGCAAAGCCAGCCACTGCTGATCTCTTCACTGATTGAGTTTGCGGAACGCCACCATGGCGACGCCGAGATTGTTTCCCGGCGGGTCGAAGGCGATATCCACCGCTATACCTACAGGGATGTGGCTCACCGCTCGCGCCAAGTGGCCAGGGCACTGGACGCGCTCAAGCTCCAATTCAGCGACCGGGTTGCCACCCTGGCCTGGAACGGCTACCGTCACTTGGAGCTGTATTTCGGCGTCAGCGGTTCGGGCCGCGTGCTGCATACCCTCAACCCGCGCTTGCATCCCGACCTGATTGCCTGGATTGCCAATCACGCTGAGGACCAAGTGCTTTTTTTCGACTTGTCTTTTCTGCCGCTTGTCCAGGCGGTTCATACGAAGTGCACAACGATCAAACACTATATTGCGCTGTGTGACGCTGACAAACTGCCGACCGACAGCGGTATTCCCCAGCTGAGCAGCTACGAAGCCTGGATCGGCCAGCACCCTTCGGAATACCAATGGCCCAGTTTTGACGAGAACTCGGCCTCAAGCATGTGTTACACCAGCGGAACCACGGGCAAGCCCAAGGCGGCGCTGTACAGTCACCGCTCGACCATTCTTCATGCCTACGCGGCTGCGCTGCCCGATGTGATGTGCCTGAGCGCGCGCGATTCCATCCTTCCCGTCGTGCCCATGTTTCATGTCAATGCCTGGGGTATTCCCTACTCTGCCGCGCTGACTGGCGCCAAGCTGGTGTTTCCTGGCCCGGGACTGGACGGCAAGTCTGTTTACGAATTGATCGAGGCCGAGAAGGTGACTTATGCGGCTGGCGTGCCCACGGTCTGGCAAATGATGCTGGGCCACATGAAGCCAGGCGACCTGAAATTCACAACGCTCAAGCGCACTGTGATTGGCGGCTCGGCCTGTCCGCCCGCGATGATTCATGCCTTCCAGGAGGTCTACGGTGTCGAGGTGCTGCATGCCTGGGGCATGACGGAAATGTCGCCGCTGGGAACCTTGTGCACGCTGAAGAACAAGCATCTGGCGATGTCCAAAGATGAGCAAATGAAGATACGCCTGAAACAGGGCCGGGCCATCTATGGTGTGGACATGAAGATTGTCGGCGAGGACGGCAAGGAAATCGCCTGGGATGGCAAGGCTTATGGTGATTTACACGTCAAAGGCCCCTGGATCGTCGCCGAATATTTCAAGGGCGAGGGCGGAGACCCCTTGGTTGACGGCTGGTTCCCGACCGGTGACGTGGCCACAATTGACGCCGATGGCTACATGCAGATCACCGATCGCAGCAAGGATGTGATCAAGTCAGGTGGCGAATGGATCAGCTCTATCGACATTGAAAACATCGCCGTGGCGCACCCGGCCGTGGCCATGGCGGCCTGCATTGGCGTGAAGCATCCGAAATGGGACGAGCGACCCATCATCGCCGTGGTGAAAAAGCCTGGCGCCGAAGTCACGCGCGAGGAACTGCTCAAGTTCTACGAAGGCAAGACGGCCAAATGGCAGATTCCTGACGATGTGGTGTTTGTGGACGCCATTCCGCTGGGGGCCACCGGAAAAATGCTTAAAACACGGCTGCGGGAGATGCTTCAGGGCTACCAGCTTCCTGCTGACTGATGTTGGTGCGAAGGGGCGATGCGGCTGAAATGCAAACCTCGCAACCGGGTCTGCAAACCGGTGTGTCACCTGGGCGATAGAAACTGCGTCGTTTAGGGGCAATCCCTGATCGTTGCAGTGCACAAAACTTGTACGCTCGATCTAGTTCTTGACCACTAAGGAGACATTTATGAAATTTCCGATGAAAAACCTCGCCATCGCTGCTGTTTTTGCCTGCGCAGGCAGCGTATTTGCACAACAGGCGGCGCCCGCCAAACCGGTTGCACCGGCGGCCAAGGCGGCGCCTGCGCCGGCCAAGCCGGTAGCTGCGGCTGCAATGGCCGCTGGCGTGTTGAAAGGGGAAACCGTCAAGATTGCCTTTATCGATCCGCTGTCGGGCCCGTTTGCGAACGTTGGCCAGAACCAGCTCAAGAGCTGGCAGTTCGTGACTGAGCGCCTAAGCGGCGCGAAAAACCCGGCTGGCGTGAAATTCGAGGTAGTCGGCTTCGACAACAAGGGCTCGCCGCAGGAAAGCCTGAACTCGCTCAAGGCCGCGATCGACCAGGGCTTCCGTTATGTCACACAGGGCAACGGCTCTGGCGCCGCCTTGGCGATCTCTGACGCGGTCGCCAAGCACAACGAACGCAACCCCGGCAAGGAGGTCGTTTACTTCAACTACGCGGCGGTCGACCCGGCGCTCACCAATGAAAAGTGCGACTACTGGCACTTCCGCCTGGATGCCGACACCACCATGAAAATGGAAGCGCTCACCACCTTCATGAAGGATCAGAGCAAGGTTAGCAAGGTCTATCTTCTCAATCAAAATTACTCGCACGGCCAGCAGGTTGCCAAGTTTTTCAAGGAAGGCATCGCCCGCAAACGTCCTGACGTGAAAATCGTCGGTGAAGACCTGCACCCGCTCGGCCAGGTCAAGGATTTCGCGCCCTACGTCGCCAAGATCAAGCAGTCGGGTGCCGACACCATCGTCACTGGTAACTGGGGTGCCGACCTGACGCTATTCGTTAAAGCCTTGAACGACTCCGGCCTGAAGCTGCCCATGTACACCTACTACGCTCAAGTCACCGGCACGCCGACCGCACTGGCCGCCGGCGGCGACAGCGAGGTCTATGTGATTGCCTATGGCCACGCGAACCACGCCGGCGAAGTCGGCGCAATGGGTGCGGAATTCAAGAAAAAATTCAACGACGACTTTTACACCTATGCCACGCTCAACGGCACCCTGCTGCTGGCAGAGGCCATGGCCAAGGCCAAGTCGAGCAATCCAGTGCAGGTGGCCAAGGCCATGGAAGGCTTGAGTGTCAAGAGTTTTGCCGGAGATATCACGATGCGTGCCAGCGACCACCAGCTGCAACAGTCGATGTTCGTCACCAAGTGGCAGAAGGTGGACAAGCAAAATCCGTACAGCGTGGAGAACACCGGCTACACCTTCGCGCCGATCAAGCAGATGGACCCCTATATAGCCAGCACGCCGACCAGCTGCCAGATGAAACGGCCCACTGCCGGCTGAGGTGGACAATAAAAAAACGCCGGGATAGCGATAGCTGTCCCGGCGTTTTTTGAGCGCGGAAGAGCCGCTCCATGGTGTCAACGGCCCCTGGGGCTGTGTGCCGGTAGCGCTCTTCCGCTTGCGTTCCTGGCCCACCGTCGATTCATAACAAACAGGTACCGCATGGAGTTTTTCACCATTTCCCTGCTGAACGGGCTTAGCTACGGGCTGCTGCTGTTCATGCTGAGTTCCGGCCTGACGCTGATTTTCAGCATGATGGGTGTGCTCAATATTGCGCACGCCAGCTTCTACATGCTGGGTGCTTATTTCGCTTACAGCACCACCCAGTTGATCGGCTTCTGGCCGGCGCTCATCATTGCGCCGCTGCTGGTAGGTCTGCTGGGCGCGGGCTTTGAAAAGTTCTGTCTGCGCCGCGTCCACAAGTTCGGCCACGTGCCCGAGCTGTTGATCACTTTTGGCCTGAGCTACATCATCGTTGAACTGGTGCAACTGGTCTGGGGCCGTAGCTCGGTCGACTACCGGGTGCCATCGGGGCTGGACGGCCCGCTGTTTACGCTGTTCGGTACACAGTTTCCGATGTATCGCGGCTTCATGATGCTGGTGGCGGTGTTCATGTTGATTGTGATCTGGCTGTTGCTCACGCGCACCCGCATCGGACTGGTGATCCAGGCCTCACTGACGCACCCAGAAACCGTTGAAGCCTTGGGCCACAACGTGCCGCGGATCTTCTTGCTGGTGTTCGGCGGCGGCTCGGCGCTCGCCGGCTTGGCCGGAGTGATTGGCGGCAATGCCTTTGTGACTGAACCCGGCATGGCGGCCACGGTGGGATCGGTCATTTTCGTGGTGGTGGTGGTGGGTGGCATGGGATCCCTGTCTGGCGCATTTGTCGCTTCGCTGCTGATTGGCGTGATCCAGACCTTCGCGGTTGGAATTGACAGTTCTCTGCTGAGCGCCGCCTCCGTGGCGGGTGTGTCAATCACGCCGGAAACCTTTGGCTACGCGGTGTGGAAACTCAAAATCAGCCAGATCGCACCGATCATGCCCTACCTGCTCCTGGTGCTGATCCTGATCTTCCGGCCCAAGGGTCTCATGGGCACGCGGGAGGGATGAACATGAGTGCAGAACCGCTTCAAGCAGGCTTGCAGCCCCTCGGGGGGAAGCACATTACACCCAGTGAAAAGCACAGGGCCGCTATGAAAAACAACTACTATCAATTCAAGCCTTTCAATCTCGGTCGCTGGATCGTCTGGGGCCTGTTTGCGCTGCTGCTGCTGTTGTCGCCGCTGCTGTTCACCAGCAGCCTGAGCCACACCATGCTGTCGCAAATGGGCATCGCCATCATCGTCTGCCTGAGCTACAACATGTTGCTGGGGCAGGGCGGCATGCTCAGCTTCGGCCACGCGGTTTATTCGGGCCTGGGCTCCTTCCTGGCAATTCATGCGCTTAATCTGGCCGTCAAAGGTCAATGGCCCATTCCGGTCAGCCTGGTGCCGATCGTGGGCGGTGTTGCGGCGGCACTGTTTGCGGTCTTGCTGGGCTACGTGACCACCAAGAAAGCGGCGACGCCCTTTGCAATGATCACGCTGGGCATTGGCGAACTGGTGGCGGCCATGTCGCTGATGATTCCGGAGTTTTTTGGCGGCGAAGGCGGCATCAGCAGCAACCGGGTGACCGGCAGCGCGCCGCTGGGCATCACCTTCGGCCCGCAGATCCAGCTCTATTACCTGATCGCCTTGTACACCTTTGTCTGCACGGGGCTGATGTTCGCGTTTACGCGCACACCCCTGGGCCGCATGCTCAACGCCGTGCGCGACAACCCCGAGCGAGTCGAGTTTGTCGGCTACGACACGCAAAAAGTGCGCTACATCGCCTTCATCATTGCCGGCTTTTTTGCCGGAATTTCCGGCGGGCTGGCGGCGCTTAACTTCGAGATTGTGACGTCTGAGGTGGTCGGGGCAGCGCGCTCCGGCGCCTACCTGCTGTTTGTTTTTCTAGGTGGTGCCACCTTCTTCTTCGGCCCCATCATTGGCGGCGTTTTGATGGTGCTGGCATTTGTGCTGCTGTCTGAATTTACCCAGGCCTGGCTGCTTTACCTGGGTTTGATCTTCTTGTTCATGGTGATGTACGCACCCGGCGGGATTGCCAGCCTGATCATGATGAATTTGCGGGTGGCCGCCTTTGGCAAGCTCCGGCAGCTCTGGGTTAGCTACCTGGCGCTGACTGTCACCGCCCTGATCGTGCTCATCGGCGCGGCGGCCATGATCGAAATGATTTACCACCTGCAGCTTCATGCGGCACTCGGCAATGAGCTGCGTTTCATGGGCGCCACGCTTAATGCCAAGGGCTTGAACAGCTGGTTCGGCGCCGCCTTTGTATTGTTCACCGGCCTGGGCCTGTTTGAAATCACCCGCCGCCAGTTTGTGCGGGAGTGGGGCGAGATCCAGGAATACATCGAAAAAGAAATGAAGCGGAGGGAAGCACTATGAGCCTGCGTACAGAGCCGGACCGCTCCAGCCAAGCGAAGGTGTCTTGCGGGGGCAGTGCAGCGGCGTATGCCGCAAACGTGGGGGCTACGGCATGAGCGCAGCGCCGGACCGCTCCAAGCAAGAGAACGCCCCCTCGGGGGGCAGTGCAGCGGCGTATGCCGCAAACGTGGGGGCTACCTACGCCCTTGAACTCAAGGATTTGCGCAAGAGCTTTGGCAAGACCGAAATCATCCGCGGGGTGGACCTGGCTGTGAATGCCGGCGAGCGGATCGGCATCATTGGCCCCAACGGCGCCGGTAAATCGACCTTGTTCAACCTCATCAGCGGGCGCTTTGAACCCACCAGTGGCGAGGTACTGCTCAACGGGCATCGCATCGACGGCAAAAAGCCGTTCGAGATCAATCGTCTGGGCCTCTCACGCAGCTTCCAGATCACCAACATTTTCCCCAAGCTCAGCGTGTTCGAGAACCTGCGCTGCGGTGTGCTCTGGAGTTTGGGCTACAAGTACAGCTTCCTCAAGTTCCTGGCGGACCTGGACGACGCCAACGACCGGGCCGAAGAGTTGATGCAGATGATCAAACTCGACAGAAAGCATGATGTGCTGGCGATTAACCTGACTTACGCCGAACAGCGCGCGCTGGAAATTGGTATCACCATCGCAGGTGGCGCCAACGTCATCCTGCTGGATGAACCGACAGCCGGCATGAGCAGGTCGGAAACCAAGCGCTTCATTAATTTGATCAAGGAAGTCACCGTGGGAAAAACGTTGCTGACCGTCGAGCACGACATGGGCGTGGTGTTCGGCCTGGCTGACAAGATTGCGGTGGTGGTGTACGGGGAAGTCATTGCTTTTGATGTGCCTGACGCGGTGCGCGCCAACCAGCGTGTCCAGGAGGCTTATCTCGGATCTTCAGTGGCCGATCAGCAAGTAGGGGGGCATTGAAGATATGGCCCCCACGTTTGTCGCTTCGCGTACTGCACTGCCCCCCGAGGGGGTTGTTCCGCCTGGGGGCGGCCCGGCGGCGGAGCGGACCCCCATGTTGGTCGCTTCGCGTACTGCACTGTCCCCCGAGAGGGCTGTGCTTGCTCGGGGCGGCCCGGCGGACAATTGCTTGATTTCCAGGCGCACCGCGGTTTTGTTTGTTCAAGGCTGCTCAAAGACTGCCCGTCGGAGCCTTTCATGCTGAAGATCGAAAATCTCCACGCCTTTTACGGCAAGAGCCATGTGCTGCATGGCGTGCACTTTGATGTCAATGCCGGCGAAATCGTGGCGCTGCTGGGCCGCAACGGCTCGGGTCGCTCGACCACGGCCAAGGCCATCATGGGCATGGTGGACTGCCAGGGCTCTGTGGTCTGGAAAGGGCAGCAGACGCTGGGCAAAAAAACCTATGAAATCGCCCACTTGGGAATAGGCTACGTGCCCGAGAACCGCGACATCTTTCCCAAACTCACGGTGCACCAGAACCTGCTGCTCGGCCAGAAAGGGTCGGGCAAAGACAACCGCTGGTCGTTCGACGACATGTACCAGATGTTTCCGCGCCTGAAGGAGCGCCAGTACACCGAAGCGGGTGTACTCTCTGGTGGTGAGCAGCAAATGCTGACGCTGTGCCGTACGCTCATGGGCGATCCAGACCTGATCATCATCGACGAGCCGACCGAAGGGCTGGCGCCAAAAATTGTAGAGTTGGTGGGGCAATACCTGCAAACCCTGAAGGCAAAGGGCATCTCGGTGCTGTTGATCGAGCAAAAACTGACAATTGCCATGGCTATTTCTGACCGGGTGCTGGTCATGGGACATGGCAGCATTGTGTTTCAGGGCACGCCTGACAACCTGCGCGCTGATGCCTACACACGCAAGGAGTGGCTGGAGGTTTGACGGACTGACGTCGGGGCTTGTCGCCGCTGGGGCAAGGCGGGTCACCGTCAGGCTTTAAAGTGCAACATCAGCTCTTTACAATCAGAAAAAGAACGGTCGTACTATTTTCTAGCCTGTGTCGTTTGACTAGACCTGCACCGATCAGGCAAACGGCCGGGAAAACGCAACAAAGGAAAGCAAATGACAGCCAAATACGAAGTCCACGGCAATGTGGCTCTGATCACCCTGAACAACCCACCCGTCAATGGTCTGGGTCATACGACGCGCTTGGCCATTACCGAGGGGCTCCAAAAAGCCAATGCCGATTCGGCAGTCAAATCGATTGTGATTACCGGTGCCGGCAAAGCCTTTTCCGGCGGCGCGGACATCAAGGAGTTTGGCACCCCCAAAGCCTTGGCCGAACCCAATCTGCTGAGTGTCATTCTGGCGTTGGAAAACTCATCGAAGCCGGTGGTGGCAGCAGTCCATTCGGTCTGTATGGGTGGCGGGCTTGAACTGGCGCTCGGTTGCCACTACCGCATTGCTGCGCCCGGCTGCAGCGTCGCGCTGCCCGAAGTCAAGCTGGGCCTGATCCCTGGCGCTGGTGGCACCCAGCGTTTGCCTCGCGTGCTGGGCGTAGAGACGGCACTGAACATGATTGTCAGCGGCGAGCCGGTTAAAAGCGAATTGCTGGGCCAGATCCCGGGCCAGAAGCTGTTCGACAAAATAGCCGCATCGGCTGAAATGCTGGCCCAGGAAGCGCTGGCTTTTGCGCAAGCGGTCTCTGACACGCGGCCATTACCGCTGGTGCGCAACTTGCCCTGCAAGCACCCGAATGGCGACGCTTATTTTCAGTTTGCCCGTAACATGATCAAGGGCATGGCAAAGAATTTTCCGGCACCGCTTAAATGCGTTGATGCCGTCGAAGCCGCCACCCGGAAGAAGTTCGACGACGGCATGGCCCTGGAGCGCGAAATCTTCACGGCCCTGATGTTCACACCCGAAAGCCGCGCGCTGCGCCACATCTTCATGGCCGAGCGTGCCGCCTCCAAGATTCCGGATGTCCCGCAAGACACGCCCAGGCGCGAGATCAAGTCAGTTGCCGTGATCGGCGCCGGCACCATGGGCGGCGGCATTTCGATGAACTTCCTGAACGCTGGTATTCCGGTCAAGATGCTGGAGATGAAGCAGGAAGCGCTGGACAAAGGCTTTGCGACGATTCGCAAGAACTACGAGTCTCAGGTCTAACGAGGCAAGCTCAAGCAGGACAAGTACGAGCAGCGCATGAGCCTCCTGACCACCACGCTGAGCTACGACGACCTGAAGGATGCCGACATGGTGATCGAGGCCGTGTTTGAAGAAATGGGCGTCAAGGAAAAAGTCTTCCAGGAACTCGATCGCGTGATGAAGCCGGGCGCTATTTTGGCCTCCAACACCTCGACGCTGGACATGAACAAAATTGCTGGCTTCACCAAGCGGCCGCAGGACGTGATTGGCACGCACTTTTTCAGCCCCGCCAACGTCATGAAACTGCTGGAGGTTGTGCGCGCCGAGAAAACCGCCAAGGACGTGCTGGCCACCGTGATGG
>JBKJZS010000467.1:0-1011 GCA_046714915.1 Polaromonas sp.
CTTCCAGATCGTCGGCGAGCACCGGCTCCTCAATCCACTCCAGGCCCTCGTCATCGAGGGCCCTGCAGCGCGCCATCGCCTCCGGCAGGCTGAGCGACTGGTTGTAGTCGATCATGAGCGCGGTTGAGTTCCCCAGCGTCCGCTTGGCCGCGCGCACGGCGGCCAGGTCCTCGGCAAAGCTTGGAAACCCGGTCTTGATCTTCAGGCCTGCATAACCAGCCGCCAGCGTTTCTTCTGCGATCGCCACCACCGACTTCGCGTCGTACAGGCCGACGCTGTTGTAGGCGCGGAGTGGCCGCAGTTCGGCCCCGAGCGCCCGCGCCAGCGGCTCCCCGCGTGCGCGGGCCCATGCGTCCCACAGCGCCATGTCGAGTCCGCCGAGCGCCACGCCCAACAGCCCCTTCATACCGAACAGCCGGCAACGTCGCTGCAGGTGGGCGTGAACGTCACGCGGCGCCAGCGGCAAACCTATGGCCATGTCCGCGAGACTGGCCACGGCACGGTCCAGCGCCGGTAGCAGTTCGGGCAAGTACACCTGCGCGTAGGCGCGGCCCTCGACACCTGAATCAGTGCTCACATCGATCAGGACGAGGGGGAATTGGTCGATGGTGCCCGAAGCGGTGCGCACCGGCCGCGGCAAAGGGGCAAGAACAGGAGTCGTGCGGATGCTGGTGATCTTCATGGGCAGAAACCTCCGGTCGGGCGATAAGGTAGCAAAGGTGGAACAGGACGACTGTGGCGAAAATTGAATTATCTCTCGACCAATAATTTCGAGAAGAAACATCAACAAAACATCATCAACACCAAGACCCAAATAATCCAGATAGACCCTGTCCGGTGATATGGGGCGAGATCACAGCACGGCATCAAGGCGCGTACCAAACGCAAGCTTAAAACAGTATTGGGTCAGGCCTTGCAATGATGTATTTGCTTGACTGCAAGACCTGCCCCAAAGGCTTGTGCATGCCGCCTGCGAAGACTTGTCGCCTGCGCGCAAACTGGTGGTTTATC
>JBKJZS010000468.1:0-3000 GCA_046714915.1 Polaromonas sp.
CTACGGCATTCCGGCTTTCAACGTCAACAACCTGGAGCAGGTCCAGGCCATCATGCAGGCGGCCGACGAGGTCAATGCCCCGGTGATCATGCAGGCCAGTGCCGGCGCCCGCAAATATGCCGGCGAAGGTTTTCTCAAACACCTGATCCAGGCGGCGGTCGAAAGCTACCCCCACATTCCCGTGGTGATGCATCAGGACCATGGCCAGAGCCCTGACGTGTGCCGCGGTGCCATCGCGCTGGGGTTCAGCTCGGTGATGATGGACGGCTCGTTGATGGCCGACGGCAAGACCATCGCTGACTACGACTACAACGTGGAAGTGACGCGCAAGGTGGTGGCAATGGCGCATGCCACGGGTGTCTCGGTCGAGGGCGAGCTCGGTTGTCTCGGCAGTCTGGAGACCATGCAGGGCGACAAGGAGGACGGCCACGGCACCGACGCCGTGATGACGCACGATCAGCTGCTAACCGACCCCGAGCAGGCGGCCGATTTCGTCAAGCGCACCCAGCTCGATGCGCTGGCCATTGCGATCGGCACCAGCCATGGCGCCTACAAGTTCACCCGCAAACCCACCGGCGACATTCTGGCGATCGAGCGCATCAAGGAAATCAACCGCCGCATTCCCAACACCCACCTGGTGATGCATGGCTCTTCCAGTGTGCCGCAAGACCTGCTCGCCATCATCCGCGAATACGGCGGCGACATGAAAGAGACCTATGGGGTGCCGGTCGAAGAGATCCAGAAAGCGATCCAGTTCGGCGTCCGCAAAATCAATATCGACACCGACATCCGTCTGGCGATGACCGCTGCGGTGCGAAAATTCATGGCCGAGAACCCCAGCAAGTTTGACCCGCGCGAATGGCTCAAGCCCGCCACCGCTGCCGCCAGGGCGATCTGCAAGCAGCGTTACATCGAGTTCGGTTGTGAAGGCCAGGCCGGCAAGATCAAGGGCGAGGCGCTGAGCGTCGTGGCCGCCAAATATGCCAAGGGTGAGCTGGCCCAGGTCGTGCACTGACTGGCACATCCCGGGCCGGTTTTCGAACGGACGATAATTGAAAGCTCGCTGGCATCAGCGGGCTTTTTTTACTTTGGCGAGCACCCATGACCTCCGCACTCCACACCTCGGCCCTCACCTCCCTGTCCTTGCTGGCCCGCGGCAAAGTCCGCGACAACTATGCCGTCGGCAAAGACCGGTTGCTGATGGTTGCCAGCGACCGGCTGAGCGCCTTCGACGTGATACTCGGCGAGCCCATTCCCGGCAAAGGCGCGCTGCTGACGCAGATGGCGCTGTTCTGGTTCGACAAGCTGGGCCACCTGTGTCCGAATCACCTGACGGGCGAAGCGCCCGAGAGTGTGGTGACTGCCGCTGAAATACCGCAGGTCCGGGATCGCTCCATGCTGGTCAAGCGCTTGAAGCCGATTCCGGTCGAAGCCGTGGTGCGCGGCTACCTGGCCGGCAGTGGCTGGAAGGAATACCAGGAGAGTCAGTCGGTCTGCGGCGTTGCGCTGCCGCCAGGGCTGAAAAATGCCTCGAAACTGCCTGCGCCCATTTTCACGCCGGCTGCCAAGGCGGCGGTGGGCGAGCATGACGAGAACATCAGCTACGAGCAGGTGGTGAAAGTCGTCGGCCCTGAGCTTGCCGCGCAGATCCGGGACCTCAGCATCCGCATCTACAAAGAGGCGGCTGCTTTTGCACTGACCAAGGGCATCATCATTGCCGATACCAAGTTCGAGTTCGGCCTCGATGGAAGCGGTACGCTGACGCTGATGGACGAGGTGCTGACGCCCGATTCGTCGCGCTACTGGCCGATCGAGGGCTACGAACAGGCCTTTGCGCTGGGTGCGAACCCGCCCAGCTACGACAAGCAGTTTGTGCGCGACTGGCTGGAGCAGACTCGGGTCAACGGCAAGCCCTGGGACAAAACCCCTCCCGCGCCCCGGGTGCCGCAGGACGTGGTCGAAAAAACCGCTGCGAAATACCAGGAAGCTTTGGCGCGGCTGACTGCCTGAAGGTCGCAAATTTCGCTGAAATCGGCACCGACTCGCGCAGGCAAATCGGCTTCCGTTTAAAATACTCCCAACTCAAGGAGCGTTGCAGCGAAACCCGGTTTCGTCAGGCTTGAGTGACAGCAGGCCCGCAGCGGCTTGACTCTGCAACGGCGCTCACCTTTGTTCCAAGGTGAGTTATGTCCGAAATTCAAGTTCCCCCCATGAAACTGTCCGGCCTGGAGCCGGTGGCCATCGGTGCGGGCACCTTGTTCGTCAACATTGGCGAGCGCACCAATGTGACCGGCTCCAAGGCCTTTGCACGGATGATCCTCAATGGCGAGTACGAGCAGGCGCTCGTGGTGGCCCGCCAGCAGGTGGAAAATGGCGCGCAGATCATCGACATCAACATGGACGAGGCCATGCTCGACAGCCAGGCCGCCATGGTGCGCTTCCTGAACCTGATCGCCAGCGAGCCCGACATCGCGCGCGTGCCCATCATGATCGACAGCTCCAAGTGGAGCGTGATCGAGGCTGGCCTGCGCTGCATCCAGGGCAAGGGCATCGTCAACTCGATCTCGATGAAGGAGGGGCTGGAGCCCTTCAGGCACCAGGCCAAGCTGCTCAAACGCTATGGCGCCGCCGCCGTCGTCATGGCCTTCGACGAAAAAGGACAGGCCGACACCTTCCAGCGCAAGATCGAGATTTGCGAGCGCGCCTACCGGGTGCTGGTCGACGAGGTCGGTTTTCCGGCCGAAGACATCATCTTCGACCCCAACATTTTCGCGATTGCCACGGGCATTGAAGAGCACAACAACTACGCGGTTGATTTCATCAACGCCACGCGCTGGATCAAACAGAATTTGCCGGGTGCCAAGGTTTCAGGCGGCGTCTCCAATGTATCGTTCAGCTTTCGCGGCAACGACCCGGTGCGGGAAGCGATTCACACAGTGTTTTTGTACCACGCGATTCAGGCCGGCATGGACATGGGCATCGTCAACGCCGGCATGGTCG
>JBKJZS010000469.1:0-5251 GCA_046714915.1 Polaromonas sp.
AATTGATGGCTTTTTGCTCAGGGCAAGGCGCAAACCGCAGCCATAGTTCGACTATGGCGAGGATTTGCAACGCCGCCGGGGGAAAAAAGACGCGGTTTTATGGGCCGGATAGCGTGCAACACCACACTAGGTTGCCGCGCGGTTTCAGACGGAGCACCCACGTGGGACCTGCTGGTGCTCGATACTGCCCTGCAACTCTCGCCGCCGAATGCGATGCCCAAGACGATGCGCAGCATCGCCACCTCGCCGCTCGAATCAAGACCGGCTGAGGTGGCTGCAGCGTGCCCTGAAGTGCGACGCCGGTTACGGCCCAGGCGCTGCCGAGCTGAAACACCGAGCGAACTTTTCCCGCCGCGGGATTCGCCGCCAGCTGCGATGCACCACAAACTGCCCTCCTTCGGCCGCTCGTTTAAGCTCATTACGGAAAGTTATCTGCCTTGGCGGACAATGCCGCATGCCAATCGCTCACTACATCAAGGTCATCGGCCGCGGCAAGGACGGCGCGCGGCCGCTATCGCGGGAACAGGCCAGCGACTTGTTCGGCCAGGTGCTCGATGGGGCGGTGACCGACCTTGAGATCGGCGGATTTTGCCTGGCGATGCGCATCAAAGGCGAAACGCCGGAAGAGATGGCGGGTTTTCTCGACGCCACTTACCAGCGGCTTCAGCGCTTGCCTGCCACCGACAGACCCACCGTGGTGCTGCCCAGCTACAACGGCGCGCGCAAGCTGCCGGTCCTGACGCCGTTGTTGGCTTTGCTGCTGGCGCGTGAAGGCCTGCCGGTGCTGGTCCATGGCACCGCCACCGAATCGAGCCGAATTTTTTCATCAGAAGTGCTCTCAGCCCTTGATATACATGCGCTTACAGCTATCAGAATCATAGCTAATGGCGAAGTGGCATTTGCCGCCACCGAGCTGCTGTGCCCGGGGCTCAAGCGCCTGCTCGACGTGCGGCGCGCGGTCGGCCTGCGCAACCCGGCGCACAGCCTGGTCAAAATCATGAATCCCTGCCTCGGCAAGGCGCTGGTGGTCAGCAGCTACACCCATCCTGAATACGCGCTGTCCATGGGCCAAACCTTTGAGCTGATCCGGGCTAACGCCTTGCTACTGAGAGGCACCGAGGGCGAAGTCGTTGCCGACGCGCGCCGCATGCCGCAGATGGAGGCCTTCATCGCCGGCCAACGCACGCTGCTGCAGGAAACCCGTCCGGGCACCTTGGCCAGCGTGCCGGATCTGCCCAAAGAAATTGACAGCGCCAACACCGCCCGTTATATCCGTTCGGTCATGTCGGGCACGCACGCCGTGCCCGCGTCGATCGCCAGACAGGTGGAACATATCTTGCATCTGACTTCGCAACTATGACAAGCCATAAAACCACCCTGAGCCCAGGCGGGCGATGCACCCTGGTCGGCGCCGGTCCGGGCGACCCTGAACTCTTGACGCTCAAGGCACTCAAGGCCATCCAGGCCGCTACCGTGCTGCTGGTGGACGACCTGGTCAGCGACGAAATCGTGGCCTACGCCCGGCCGGATGCACGAATTGTTCACGTCGGCAAACGCGGCGGCTGCAAATCCACGCCGCAGGAGTTCATTGAAAAACTGATGGTCATGGCGGTCAGGGAAGGTGAAAACCTGGTGCGCCTCAAAGGGGGCGACCCCTTTATCTTTGGGCGTGGCGGCGAGGAAGTCGAGCACCTGCGGGCCGCCGGCATCGAGGTGGAGGTGATCAACGGCATCACCGCCGGTCTGGCAGCCGTGAGCTCGCTCGGCATGCCGCTGACACACCGACAGCATGCGCACGGCGTGGTGTTCCTGACCGGCCACGCCAGGCCCGGTGATGCGGGCATCGACTGGGCGGCCTTGGCTGCAACCGCCGCACAGGCCAAGCTCACACTGGTGATCTACATGGGCGTGACAGGCTCACAACACATCCAGGACCAGCTCTTGCAGGGGCTGGCCGCCCACACACCCGTGGCCATCATCCAGAACGCCAGTCTGCCTACCCAGCGCCACGCCGTCACCACCCTTGCCTCGCTGCGGGCCACCATCGAGCAGCAACTTATGCACAGTCCCAGTGCCATTGTGGTCGGCGACGTGTTGCAGGGCTTGGTCGCCCTGGGCGCGACATCGCCAGCGCTGGGCCTGAAAGAGTTTGGCTAACGCTGAGGAATGCGGTGGGGTGCCAGGTGGCGACTGCCACCGTGCCTACCCCAGGCCGCAGCGCTGCGCGCCTGCGTGATCACCCAGGAACCGTGTCCCGCCCTGAAACCTTCACCGATCAAGGGCCTGTCATGCTGACCGGCTATGCTTCGCATTTTTGATCGGATCGTTCCCATGTCGACCCGTGTTCTGGCTGGCGTCCTGCTGGCCCTCAGTCTGGCCAGCGCCCAAGCCCAACCCTTTTCGTTCGGGCTCTGGGGCGACATGCCTTACAAGCGCTCCGGCGACGACCCGAAAATGCCCGCACTGATCAAAAGCATCAACCAGTCCGACATCGCATTTTCAATTTACAACGGCGACATGAAGGATGGCAGCTCCGCCTGCTCCGACGACATCTACGCTTCGGCATTGACCATGTTCGGCCAAATGGACAAGCCCCTGGTGTATGTCCCCGGTGACAACGAGTGGACCGATTGCCACCGCCTGAACAACGGCGGCTACGACGCTCTGGAGCGACTGGCCTACCTGCGCAAAACCATGTTCGCTACAGCCAACAGCCTGGGCAAGCGCCAGATGCCGCTTAGCCATCAAGGCCAGTCGGGTGAAAAGTTTGTGGAAAACACGCGATTCAGTCATCGACGCATTGTTTTTGTGACCCTGAATGTGCCCGGCAGCAACAACAACAAAATTCTGGACGAAAAGGACTGCGGCACCCGGAGCGCACGTACCGCGGCACAGTGCGACGCCAGCAACGCCGAGTACGAGGAGCGCGATGCGGCCAATCGGCGCTGGTTGGAGCTGGCCTTTCAGGCCGCCAGAGACAGCAAGGCGCGCGGCCTGGTGGTGGTGATTCAGGCCGATCCGGGTTTTGACCTGCCGGAGACCGAAGACAGGGACGAAAGCCAGGCGCCGCGTTTCAGCGGCTACCGCAACTTCATCAGCAGCGTGGCTGCCGAGACAGCGCAGTTTTCGGGACAGGTCCTGTTGGTGCATGGCGACACGCACTTCTTCAAGATGGACAAGCCGCTGTACGGTCCGGGCAAGTTGCTGGCTAACCTGACGCGCCTGCAGACCTTTGGCAGCCCGCTGATCCACTGGGTCAAGGTCACGGTGAACCCGGGCAATGCCCATGTTTTCACGATTCAGCCGGTGATCGTGCAGCAGTGAAGCAGTAAAGCGGCAGGGCAAAAACGCCCGGCGATGCTCCAGGCTCCGCCTGCCATGCGCGGCTACACTTCCAGCAAAAGGCTGCGTCATGGCCGGCCGATTTGCTATGCTTTTTATAGCTTTCCGCGCCCGTCGCACAGGACCCAGAGGTTGATTTGACTGATAAATTCGATGTGGTGGTGATCGGCGCCGGCGCGGCCGGCCTGTTTTGCGCGGGTATTGCGGGCCAGCGGGGCTTGAAGGTGCTGCTGGTGGACCGTAGCGAAAAAGTCGCCGAAAAAATCCGTATCTCTGGCGGCGGCCGCTGCAATTTCACCAACCGTGACGCGACGCCAGCGCAATTCCTCAGCGAGAACCCGCATTTTTGCCGCTCGGCCCTGTCGCGCTACACGCCGCAAGACTTCATCACGCTGCTACAGCGCTACCACATTGCCTTTCATGAAAAACACAAAGGCCAGCTGTTTTGCGACCGCTCGGCCGAAGATGTGATCCAGATGCTGGTGGCCGAATGTGACGCAGGCGGCGTCACGCACTGGCAGCCGTGCAGCGTCAAGGCGATTGCGGTGGACGCTGACGGCAACTACCTCCTGCAGACTGATCGCGGCTCCGTCAGCGCCGGCCAGGTCGTCATCGCCACTGGCGGCCTGTCGATTCCCAAGATAGGCGCGACCGACTTCGGCTACCGCATCGCCCAACAATTTGGCTTGCGCCTCGTGCCCACGCGCCCCGGCCTGGTGCCTATGACCTTTGACGGCGACGGTTGGGCGCCCTATGCCGGGCTGGCCGGCCTCGCCTTGCCGGTGCTCATCGAAACGGGCGCAGCCGACGCCAGCCCCAAACAGCGCAAAAAAGCCGTGGTTTTCACGGAAGACCTGCTTTTTACCCATCGTGGCCTCAGCGGCCCGGCGGTTCTGCAGATTTCCAGCTTCTGGCGCGAAAACCAGACTATCCGCATCAACCTCGCCCCCGGCGTCGCGCTTGCGGCCAAGCTCCTGCACGCCAAGGCGGCGTCGCGCAAACTTGTAGCCAATGAACTGGCGACCCTGGTGCCCAGCCGTCTGGCCGACGCTTGGACCGGCCAGAACGCGGCCTGGCAAAAACCCGTCAACGACGCGACCGATAAAGCCCTGGAAGCACTGGCCGGCCAGCTGGTCGACTGGCAACTGACGCCGACCGGGACCGAAGGTTACAAAAAAGCCGAAGTCACCGCAGGCGGAGTCGACACCCGCGACCTGTCCTCGCAAACCATGGAATCCCGGCAGCCAGGCCTGTATTTCATCGGCGAAGTCGTTGATGTGACCGGCTGGCTCGGCGGCTATAACTTTCAGTGGGCCTGGGCCTCGGGTTTTGCCTGTGCGCACGCACTGATGGCAAGCAGGCCGCGCTAACGGCCTGATTAAAGCGTTCGGCACATTCTTGAAATTTTGCGACACATTTCGTCGCACCCCTGATCCATAGTTCGCCCACAGTCGCTTTCGTGGGAGAACCCCTATGTATCGCCGCCAATTCCTGCAAACCCTCAATGCCATGGGTGCCAGCATCGTTCTGCCCGCGTCGGCGTTTAACGACGAAGGCCGATCAGTCATTCCGCCAACAAGCACGCAGCCACTTATTGCGCCGACGAATGCCGTCGAGGTCGCCGCTAACGGGTGGGATATTCCGAAGGTGGGTGTCGTGGCGGTCGGTGGGTTAGGTTGCACCATTCTGAATGACCTCGCAGGGCGTCTCCCGTATCTCGGGCTAGCCATCGCCATCGATACAGATGTCGCCTCACTGCATCAGCTCAAGGCCGACCGCAAGATACTGGTGGGCGATGGCAAGGCCCTGCCTCTCAATCCCTATGCCGCACGGCTGCTTGCACAGTCGTCCATCCCTGAAATTGCTGACGCAGTCGCTGGTCTGGACATGGTTTTGCTTGTCGCCGGGA
>JBKJZS010000470.1:0-1730 GCA_046714915.1 Polaromonas sp.
CCTGTAGCTTGACCTTGACGCTCTGACCCGGCGCCACAAACCCCACGTCCGCGTTGTGAATCGCCACCTCGGCAAACAGCGGTTCGTTCTTGGGCACCAGGTTGAGCAGAACCGCACCCGGCTGCACCACTGCGCCCGGGTTGTAGGTTGCCATGTCTTTGACGGTGCCGTCTTCGGTGGCCCGGAGTTCCAGCAGGCCTGATTTGTAGACTTGTTTTTGCAGTTCACCCTCGGTGCGCTGCTGCTGCTGGTTCAGCTCGACACGCTCATTGAGCAGCTGGCTTTCGTAGTTGGACTTGATCTGCGCGAGTTTGGCAACTGACTGCGACACCGCAGACACCAGCGCGGCGACGCTGGACTCCTGGCTTTTGAGCTCCTGTTCTTTCTCGATTTTTTCGCGAATCTTGTCATTTCCCCCAAGTTCGCTCACGAAGCCTTCCTTGACCAGCTTCTCGTAGGAACGGGCGGATTGCTGGTACAGCGGCACGGTGGCCTGCAGCTTGGAAAATTGTTGCTGGGCCGCTGTCAGGTCGTGCCGGGCGCGATCCAGCGTCGCTTGCTCCTGCGCCAGCGCGTCCAGGTAGCTCTGTCGTCTGGCCCGGTATTGCGCCAGCACCTGTATGGCCACTTCCGGGGGATCGCGGACGTCGATCAGCAGCGGCTGGCCCTTGAGTTCGGCATCGATGCGACGCAGGCTAAGGCGCTTGAGCGCGGAGTCCGCCCGCAATGTGCCCATGTCGGCGCTGGCGGTGGTGGCATCCATGCGCATCAGCACCTGGCCGGCCCTGACTTCTTCACCGTCACGCACCAGCACCTCGCGCACAATGCCGGCTTCGGCGGGCTGCAACACGCGGCTATAGTTGCGCGGCACCAGCCGGCCCTCGGCGCTGGCAATGATGTCCAGCTTGCCGAAGGTGGCCCAGGCCAGCAGCAGGCCGAACAACCCCACCGTGACGTAGACCACAGTGCGGGGCAGCCGCGCGGGCGGCTGCTCCTGAATCGTCAGCAGGTCGGGCGCGAAGTCGGCCGCCTCGGTGGCAAATAGGCGCATCAAGAAGCTTTCATTTCAGTGTCGGCCCCGCCGCCCGAAGGGCACTGAGCGGCCCTCGGGGGGCAGCGAACGAAAGGAGCGTGAGGGCTTTTCATCCTAGTTTGACGCTGCCCTGCTCGAGCTGGCTGCGGCTCTTCAGGTTCTGCCAGTCGGTGCCGGCGGCCAGGCTGGATTGCGCGGCGCCCAGGCCGATGCCGGTCAGGCTGCCGCTGGTGGCGTACTGGTAGCTCAGGTCGCCGCCCAGCGCTGCGGTGTTGCTGCCTTGCAAGTGCGCGTCGAGCAGGCTGTTCATGGTGGCCCAGCCGTTGGCGTTGGTAGCGTTGACGGCCCGCGCCGCGTCAAACTTCTGCACCAGCCTGGCAAAGTCAAACACCTCTACCTGCTGGTCACGGGTCTTGTCGGTGGACGCGGCGTCGTAGTCGCCGCCAACGGTAATCACCTGCAGCTTGCCGATGCCCTTGTTCTGGTTGCTGGCGTACCAGTCCTTCAGCGTCATGCTGTCGCCCCGCCCCATGCCCAAGACCAGGTCGTTGCCGGCCTTGGCGAAGGTCAGGTCGGCGTAGCGGATGCTGCCGCCCAGGCTGACCGTGTCCCCGCCGCTGCCGCTGTTGCTGAGGAGGTCGGCGCCGTCGCCCCGGTTAAAGGCGTAAAGGTTGCGTCCGTTGCCGCCGTCGATCAC
>JBKJZS010000471.1:0-1520 GCA_046714915.1 Polaromonas sp.
TTTCCGTTTTACTGGATGACGATCACCTCGTTCAAACCAGACGCAGAATTGCTGGCACGCGATGGCAACCCGTTTCTGGTGATCGCGCCGACCCTGGCGCATTTCAAGAAGCTCCTGTTCAACACGGCCTACCCGGAGTGGCTCTGGAACACGGTCATCATTTCGGTGGTCTCGACCTTCGTGTCGCTGGCCGCCTCGGTACTGGCGGCGTATGCCATTGAGCGGCTGCGCTTCAAGGGTTCGCGGCAAGTGGGGCTGGGCATTTTTCTGGCCTACCTGGTGCCGCCGTCCATCCTGTTCATTCCGCTCGCGGCCATCGTGTTCCAGCTCGGCCTGTTCGACACCCGCTGGGCGCTGATACTGACCTACCCCACCTTTCTGATTCCTTTTTGCACCTGGCTGCTGATGGGCTACTTCCGCTCCATTCCCTACGAGCTGGAGGAGTGCGCCTTGATCGATGGCGCCACGCGCTTTGAAATCCTGTGGAAGATCATCCTGCCGCTGGCTGTGCCAGGTTTGATTTCCGCTGGAATTTTCGCGTTCACGCTGTCGTGGAACGAGTTCATCTACGCACTGACCTTTGTCTCTTCTTCAGAGACCAAAACCGTCGCCGTGGGCGTCATCACCGAGCTGGTTGAGGGCGATGTGTACCACTGGGGTGCCTTGATGGCGGGAGCCTTGCTGGGGTCCCTGCCGGTGGCCATCATTTATTCATTCTTCGTCGAATACTACGTCTCCGGCATGACGGGTGCGGTCAAGGAATAAGACCGCGCCGCCAGATTTCAGGATGGACCTCATGAGCAACGCCAACAAACCCAAAAAGAAGCCCGAAGAACTCCGCAGCCAGCAATGGTTTGGCCGTCAGGACCGCGATGGTTTTGCCTACCGCAGCTGGATCAAGGGCAAGGGCGTGCCGCACGACCAGTTTGATGGCCGCCCGGTCATCGGCATCTGCAACACCTTCAGCGAATTGACGCCCTGCAACAGCCACTTCCGCACGCTGGCCGAGCAGGTAAAAATCGGCGTTTACGAGGCCGGCGGGTTCCCGCTGGAGTTTCCGGTGATGTCGCTAGGCGAAACACTGCTGCGGCCCACCGCCAGTCTGTACCGCAACCTGGCCAGCATGGACGTCGAAGAAAGCATTCGCGGCTATCCGATGGACGGTGTCGTGCTGCTGATGGGCTGCGACAAGACCACGCCTTCCCTGGTGATGGGTGCGGCCAGCGTTGACCTGCCCACCATTGGCGTGAGCGGTGGCCCGATGCTGAACGGCAAGTGGCGCGGCCAGGAACTCGGCTCGGGCACCGGGCTATGGAGCATGAGTGAACAGGTCCGCGCCGGCACGCTCAAGCTGAAGGAATTTTTCGAAGCCGAGAGCTGCATGCACCGCAGCCACGGCCACTGCATGACCATGGGCACCGCCAGCACCATGGCCTGCATGGTGGAGGCGCTGGGCATTGGCCTGCCCGGCAACGCCGCTTACCCTGCTGTTGATGGTCGGCGCAATGTGCTGGCCCGCA
>JBKJZS010000472.1:0-2310 GCA_046714915.1 Polaromonas sp.
GGCCTTGTGAAGTATGAACCGTTCGCCCTGAGCCGCCTGTCCTGAGCACCGTCGAAGGGGTCGAAGGGCTGCGCTGGCTTCGACAAGCTCAGCCCGAACGGAAATGAAGACTTCATCGGCCGGAGCATATATCTACATACAGGAGCCGCGCGAACCCGCTCTCCGCTTACAACTTGTTGCGACTTCCACTCCCGCGAAAATCCCGGCCCTGACAGCCGGATCCAGTAAGTCATGTCGCTTTTTTGCAACGGCCAGACCGAAAAAAAAAGTGAATCCGGTAAAGTTCACGCCATTTAAGCCCAGAGCGGCTTAGGCGTGTAGGAATTTTCCTACCTTTAAATTAAAATTAAGTCTCAAAAGTTACCTTAGTTACACAGTCGCCGCAAAGCGTGTAACAGGTTTCGCACAAGGCTGCCCCCGGGATTTTTTATAAGTCCCCTCCGAAAGCAGCCACAAACGATGTAAGGGGTTGCTCACTCCAAGTCGGCGAGTCCACAGGGAACCGAAAAAACAAATGTGCGCCAGCGGTCGGGTGAAGGCCAGTGGCGTTTTCAGCCCATCGAATCGATGGCTACGAGGGAGCCGAGGAAATGTCGAAGTGTGTCAGGGTGTTACTGCAGGTAGTTGCCGCTGCAACCGGTCTGGTTGCGGCTGCTGCATTCGCCGCCGGCACCCCTGCGGGCACGCCCATCCCCAATTCGGCCACCTTGAACTACTCCATTGGCGGCATCGCGGCAATACCGCTCACTGCGGTTGCGCCGGTCATTCTGGTGGCCGAGGTCATCAACGTGTCGCTGATTGCGCAAGGCGTGGCCGCCGTCAATTCACCTGATTCTGGCCGCGCACTCGCCTTTCTGCTCACCAATACCGGCAACGGAAGTGAAGCCTTCTCTTTTCTTCGCAACAACGTGGTCGCCGGCGATCAATTCGATCCGGTCAGCGCGGCATCGGCTATCTATATAGAGAGCGGTGCACAAACCGGCTTCCAGGCCACGGGCCCCAATGCCGACACGATTTACACGCTAGGCACCAACGAGCCGATTTTGCCCGCTGAAACCACCCGAATCATCTACGTAGTCAGCAACATTCCAGCTGGCCAGCCCATTGGCGCGCTCGGCTATGCCAGCCTGATCGCCAGCGCGGCCACCGCGGGTGCCGCCAACGCCAACCCCGGCACCACGCTGCCAGGGTTGGGCCAGGGCGTCGGCAATGTGGTGGTCGATGCCGTCGTCGGCGGCAGCCGCGCCCGCGTCGCCGCGCAGGGCAGTTACCTCGTGTCTGGCCTGGCGGTCGTCGTCAACAAGACTATGTTGTCCGTTAAAGATCCGCTGGGCGGCACCCTCGTGATGCCCGGCTCAGTTCTGACTTACCGCGTCGTGCTGAGCCTGACCGGCGTCGGCATCGCCGAAAACCTCGCGCTGGCCGATCCCCTCGCCGTTAACACCACTTATGTGCCCGCCAGCCTGTTCGTCGAAGGCGGCGCGCGCACCGACGCTCTTGATGCAGACAACGGCAGCTTTGCGTCAGGCGCGGTTTCTGTGGTGTTCGGCAACACCGCCGCACCCGCCACCCGCACGGTCGAGTTCAAAGCCACTGTCAATTAGGTTCAGCCAGCCATTTCCAACCGTCCCATCCCACCGCCCCATTTCCGCAGCCCGTCTCAGTCCTCACCCAATCCATCGGAGTTCCTCATGCGCAAACACCTTGTCAATTTGCTTTTCTTTAGCCTCGCCGCGTTTGCTGCAGCGACCAGCTTTGCCCAAGCCAAGCCAGCGGCACCCGCCGCCACCGGCAACATTGAATTCAAGAACATTGCCGAAGTCGAGATCGAAACCAAAACCGCCGACGGCAAAGTCGAAAAGAAGCGTGGGCCGGTGCAAAAAGCCGTCCCTGGCACGGTCATCTTCTACACCTCCACGTTCAAAAACATCAGCGCCAAGCCGGCCGGCAACATCAGCATCACCAACCCCATCCCCGCCAACACCACGCTGGTCGCCGCCAGCCCCTACGGCGAAGGCATGGACATCAGCTACTCGGCCGACGGTGCCAAAACCTGGGCCGCAGCCGACAAGCTGAAAGCCAAAGGCGCAGACGGCAAAGAGCGCGCCGCCGGCCTGTCTGACATCACCCATGTCAAGTGGACCCCCAAGGCTGATCTGGCTCCCGGCAAGGTCGGCGAAGCCGGGTTTCGGGTGGTGGTCAATTGAACTTCTTCAAGGCGGCCGCGTGGCGGCTGCTTCCCTCTTTTTGCGGTGACCGCGTCGGTGTGTGCAAACACCCGACGCAGGCGCTGGGTGGGCACAGCAGCCT
>JBKJZS010000473.1:0-3108 GCA_046714915.1 Polaromonas sp.
ACCACCTTGCCGGCGAGGTTGCGCGCCAGCAAGGCCGCATCGGGCGGCACAGGCGCCCGACCCAGCAAGTCTTCAACATCCAGCTCCTGAAAATCCTGAATCGCCACCCGTCCGGAGGCCAGATCGAACATGCCCGGCAAGGTACGTACGTGCACCGGGAGGCTGCGCAGCCGGGCAATGATCTCATTGCGCCGCGCGCGGCCCAAGGACGGCATGGCCAGCAAAATATCTGTCACGCCCATGCGCTCAACGGCGTCGGCCACTTCATCCGGAGCCATGATGTCCACGCCATTGATGTTTCGCCCAACCTTGGCTTTGTCGTCATCAATAAAACCCAACAACACAAACTGGCGACCCACCGCTAGTGCGGAGGCGGTTTGCACACCCGCCTCACCGGCACCATAAATGAGTAGGCGGCCTTCGACGTGGCGGGCCTTGCCGGACCAGCCGGTCAGCCAGAACCGAGCAACAGCCCGGCTTGCGCCCACCAGCAGCAGAAACAGCAGCGGCTGAATCAGCCCCACGCTACGCGGCACCCCTTCCCACTTGAACAGCAGCAGCGCACCGAAGAACAACAGGGCATAGGTGCCCACCGCTTTGGCCGTGCTGGCCAGCGCAGCCATGCCGGTATAGCGAAAAATGGCGCGGTAAAGCCCAAAGCGCATGAATATGGGGAATGCCAGCAGCGGCGCCAGCAGATAGACATACTTTTGCTGAAGCATCGGTAGGCCCACCTGGTCGATGCGCAAATAGAATGCAGCCCAGACCGAGATCAATGCCAGTACCAAATCAAGCGCTATGACCACGAGCCGTTTGACCGGTCGCGGCAGCGCCAGCAGGGGAGCCGCTGATCTATTAATTGACATCTCGACTTCTTTTCAACTTCTATTCGTTTTCAATAAATTTGCGCTTATAGCATTGCCGGGCTCCAGCACAACCCCAGGCTCAACCTTCACGCCATAACCCAAGACAGATCCCGCCTGCATCCACGCTCCGCGCCCCAAGACTGAGCCCCCCGCCATACCCGCCTTCACGCCCAAATGACCGAAGTCTTCAACCCGGCAGTGATGGTCAACCACCGCCGCACAATTGATGATCACGCCCGTGCCCAATTCAGCCTCGGTGCCAACAATGGCCCCTGCCATGATGGCACTACCGGCATCAATGACCGCCCGGGGTGACACCATGGCCTTGGGGTGAATAACAGTCACCAGTTCAAAACCTGCCGCGGCAAGCCTGTAGTGCAGTTCTTCGCGCAAGCGGTTGTTGCCGATGGCAACGATGGCTGCATCCGCATGCTGGCGGCAACTGGCCAGGTCAGCCGTGGAGCCAAATACCGGCCACTCCCACACATGTCGCAGGCTTGGGGCCGCGTCATCGACGAATCCCACCAATTTATATTCGCCAGCCGCCAACACGGCCTCCGCTACCGAACGGCCGTGACCGCCGGCACCAACAATCAGCAACCTTTTCATCAATGGGAAACTCCATCCCGGCGCAGCACCTTCACAAAAGTCAGCCAGAGAATGCGAACGTCAAACCCCAGTGATTGCCGCCGCAGGTACGCCTCATCCAGCTTCACCTTTTCAGGAATTGGCAATTCATCGCGCCCATTCACCTGTGCCCATCCCGTCAGCCCGGGCACCAGTTCATGCACGCCATGCTGGGTCCGCAGCGCGATCAAGTCCTGCTGATTAAAGAGCGCCGGGCGTGGCCCCACAAAACTCATGTCGCCAACCAAAATGCTCCAGAGCTGCGGCAACTCGTCCAGGCTGCTCTTGCGCAAGAAGGAGCCTATGGGCGTTAGATAAGCCTTGGGATCCTGCAGCAGATGGGTGGCGACAGCCGGTGTGCCAATGCGCATGCTGCGGAACTTGGGCATTTTGAAAATCTTGTTGTTGCGCCCCACCCGGTCAGACCAATACAACGCCGGCCCCGGTGAGGTCAGGCGCACGGCCACGGTAATCACCACCACCGGAAGAACCAGAATTACCGCCGCGCACAAGGCCAGCACCAAATCAAACAGACGCTTCACGTGAGTACCCCTCCGCCGCTCTCTTGAGCCCCTGATCGACAGACAGGGGGGGTGTCCACCCCAGCAGCTGGCGCGTCTTTGCTATGTCCACCTGCAAAGACCCGCACAGACGCTGGGCAATAGCAGGCTTGCCGATCAATGCGGCACCAAGCGTGAGTAGCGCGGTCGGAACAGGAATCAAACGCGCCGGCTTACCCAAGGCCTGCCCCATGCGCTGCAGCAATTGCGTCGTTGACAAGTCCTCGCCGTCCGAAGCCAAAAACGTCTGATTTGCGGCGGCCGGATGATCGACGCAAATCACAATCAAATCCACCAGGTTGTCCAGCGCCACCAGGCTGCGACGGTTAGGGATGGCGCCCAATGGCAAAGGCACGCCACGAGCCAGCCAGCGCATCATGGTCTGAAAATTGGCTTTCACCCCGGGCCCATACACCAACGGTGGACGAATGATCACAACCTCCATGCCGGTTTGCAAGGCAATCTCGCGCAGCCCTTGCTCAGCCTCCATTTTGGAAATACCGTAGGCATCCAGTGGCGCAGGCGTATCGTTTGCCGTGAACGGATGACCTGGCTGAGTCGCCTCACCATTGACCTTGACAGAGCTTAAAAACACAAACCGTCGCACACCCTCAGCCGCCGCCCGCCGTGCCAGCTGCAAAGTACCCTGCACATTGATCCGGCGAAACTCCAACAGCGGGTCAGCGGCAGCTTCTTGCATCACATGGACCCGGGCTGCAGCGTGAACGACCGCGTCAACACCTGTCAAGGCCGCCGACCAATCGGTTTGGGCAGACAAATCGCCCACCGTTACTACGGATGCACCCGCAGCCGTGAACGCACCCGTACGCCGCATCGCGGCCCGAACAGCCCTCCCCCGTTCGACAAAAAGATCAATCAATGCCCGCCCAACAAAGCCCGTAGCCCCCGTCACGAGAATCATGTCCGCCCCATTCACCAGCCTATTGCGAGACATCACGCTTTATGCCAGACCTTCCTGTTCACAAAGTCCGTATAGCTCAAAATAATTCGCAACACTTTGTCTGAAACGTTGGCTGGCTCATAGTCACTCACCA
>JBKJZS010000474.1:0-2933 GCA_046714915.1 Polaromonas sp.
TGCGCCGGCCACGTGGCGCGCATGATGGGCCTGCCGATTGCCCAGCTGGTGGTGGCGACCAACGAGAACGATGTGCTCGACGAATTCTTCCGCACCGGCGTCTACCGCGTGCGGGCCAGCGCCGACACGCACGAAACCTCCAGCCCGTCGATGGATATTTCCAAGGCCTCGAACTTCGAGCGTTTTGTGTTTGATCTGCTGGGCCGTGATGCGGTCCGGGTGGTCGACCTGTTTGGGGCCCGCTTGTCTGCGCAGGGCAGTTTTGATTTGAGCGGCGATGCAGCCTTTCAGTCGGCGGCGCAGCATTACGGCTTTGCCAGCGGCAAGAGCACCCACGCCGATCGGCTGCAGACCATCCGCGATACCTTCCAGCGCTTTGGCACGATGATAGACACGCACACGGCCGACGGACTGAAGGTTGCGCGGGCGCACCTGCAGGCGGGCGTGCCCATGGTCGTCCTGGAGACGGCTTTGCCGATCAAATTTGCCGCCACCATCGAGGAGGCACTGGGCCGCTCGCCGACGCGGCCCGCCAGGTTTGAAGGCATTGAGGCTTTGCCCAAGCGCGTGCAGGTCATGCCTGCCGATGTCGTCTTGGTCAAGGCCTATATCGCCAAAAATGTGCATTAAATGGATCTTTAGCCCTTTGTGGATGGGCGTAGATAGCTATGTAATTGGTAGCAAATCAGGATGGGTGAAAAACTTTTTATGAACGTGGTTGCATTTGCCGGCTATTCCGGCTCGGGTAAGACAACGCTGGTTGAAGGCCTGATTCCTGCGCTCAAGCTGCGCGGCTTGCGGGTGTCGGTCGTCAAACATGCACACCACAGTTTCGACATCGACTACCCGGGCAAAGACACTTACCGCCATCGCGAGGCCGGCGCCTTTGAGGTGGTGGTCGCGTCGGAAAGCCGCTTGGCGCTGATGCGTGAGTTCGAGCGGCCAACCCAGCTGTCGGTGCACCACCTAATTGCCGAACTGTACGAGGGCGTTGACTGGGTGCTGGTGGAAGGCTTCAAGAGCAGCGACCTGCTCAAGATTGAAGTCTGGCGCGCCGACTCCGGCAAGCCGGCACGTTACCCCGACGACGATTTTGTGGTGGCTATCGCTACCGACTCACCGGTGCAGCTACCGCAAGCCACCCTCAGGCCGGTGCTGGATTTAAACGACATCGATGCCATGGCGCAGTGGCTGATCGACAATCAGGAACGATTTGTCTACCGCTCCGAGTTGTATGCATGAACGCTGCCCGCGCCACCCCCGCTTCGCCAATCGTTCTGCCCACGCCCAAATCGGCGCTTAAACCACTGGACGAGGCGCTGGCCGAACTGCTGGGCCACGCCGCCCCACTGACGGGTCCGGAGACCGTGTCCACCTTCGATGCCGACGGCCGCGTATTGGCGCAAGACGTGGTCTCTGCGCTGCAGGTGCCGCCCGAGGACAACAGCGCCATGGACGGCTACGCCGTTCGGTGCGCTGATTTGCCGGGCGCCCGTGGAGTGCTGCGGGTCTCCCAGCGCATCCCTGCAGGAAGCTCCGGAAGCGCGCTTCAGCCAGGCACGGCCGCGCGTATCTTCACCGGTGCGCCCGTTCCTGCGGGTGCCGATGCGGTGGTGATGCAGGAAGACTGTGAGCCGCTGGCGGACCGGGAAGGTTTTATTCGCATCAAGCAGTCGCCGCAGCCCGCGCAATGGATTCGCCGCGCCGGTGAGGATGTGACGCGTGGAACCACGGTGCTCTCAAAAGGTGAGCGCCGACACCCGCGGCGCTTGGGCTCGCGGCCAGTATCGGCATGAGCGCGTTGCAAGTCGCGAGAAAACCGCGGGTTGCGCTATTTTCTACCGGTGATGAGCTGGTGATGCCCGGCGAGGTGGCCCCCGCGCAGATGCGGCCTGGCGCGATCTACAACTCCAACCGTTTCTTTCTTCGCGCCTTGCTGCTGCGCATGGGCTGCGAAGTCACCGACCAGGGCATCGTGCCGGATCGCCGCAAGACCACCGTTGACGCGCTGCGCAGCGCCAGCGCGTCGCACGACCTGATTCTGACCAGCGGTGGCGTGTCCGTCGGTGAAGAAGACCACATCAAGCCTGCGGTGCAGCAACTCGGCTCGCTCGATCTCTGGCAGGTTGCAATCAAGCCCGGCAAGCCGTTTGCTTACGGCAGGGTGGGGTCGGCGCATTTCATCGGCCTGCCGGGTAATCCGGTGTCCAGCTTTGTCACTTTCCTGGTGCTGGTGCGCCCCTTCCTGCTCAAGCTTCAAGGCGCGAGCGCCCTTGCGGCACACCCCACGGCGATGATTGCGCATTTTGACTGGCCACGCGCCGACAAGCGCCGCGAATTCTTGCGGGTGCGGCGCGATGCCACTGGCGGACTGGCGCTGTTTCCCAACCAGAGTTCAGGCGTTCTGACTTCAGCGGTCTGGGGTGATGGCGTGGTGGACAATCCGGCAAACCAGACCATACAGCGCGGCGACACCGTGCAGTTCGTCCCGTTTTCGGCGCTCGTCTCCTGACAGCGCCCACAGCTCACATCCAACATGAAAATCACGGTCAAATATTTTGCGTCCATCCGCGAGGCGATCGGGCAGGGCAGCGAGCAACTCGACACCGGAGCGGTCAGCCTGGCGGCATTGCGCGATCAGCTGATCGCATGCGGCCCGGCCTATGCCGATAGCCTGGCACGCGGCAAAGCCGTGCGTATGGCGATCAACCAGGTGATGAGTGACGAGTCCGCCCTGTTGTACGAGGGCTGCGAAGTCGCTTTTTTCCCCCCCGTCACCGGAGGCTGAGTCATGGCCGCCCGGGTCGCCATCCAGACTGCTGATTTCAACCTCGCCGCGGAGATCGACGCGCTGCGCGCGGCGGACAAACGCGTCGGTGCGGTCTGCAGTTTCATTGGCACAGTCCGTGACCGCAATATGGCCCCCACGCTTG
>JBKJZS010000475.1:0-9282 GCA_046714915.1 Polaromonas sp.
CCCTCCCATAGCGCTGTACCGGGTTTTTACGAAATTGTGTTGCGTAGGGTTTGACAGCATTGGTGACTTCGATCAATATCTGCGTGTTATATTATATTTATATATATAATATAATCCAAGAAACTCAAGAAGCCCCAACCACTGCAATGATTCCGTCTCTGCCTGTCATCGACCCTGAACTGCTGCGCGGCGCCGCCCGACAGGCGGTTAGTGTGCTGAAGATGTTGGCCAATGAGGACCGGCTCTTGTTGCTGTGTCAATTATCGCAAGGCGAGCGGTGTGTCAGCGAACTGGAAGACCAGTTAGGCATCCATCAGCCGACCTTGTCGCAACAACTCGGTGTATTGCGCAATGAAGGGATGGTCAACACGCGTCGCCAAGGCAAGAATATTTACTACAGCGTGGCGAATCCGGGCACGCTTGAAATCCTCGTTGTGCTCTACCGCCTCTACTGCCCCAAAGGAGAAATCTGATGTCCATCGACTGGAACGCATTCACCCCCTGGCCCGCGCTCCTCGGCGGCATGCTAATCGGCCTGGCCGCCGCCATGTTCGCGTTGCTCAATGGACGCGTTGCGGGAATCAGCGGTGTTATTGGGGGTCTGTTGAAGCCTGTGAAGGGAGATCGCACCTGGCGAGCCGCTTTCATACTGGGGCTGGTGGGCGCTCCTTTGGTGTATGCGCTGTTTTCTGCAAAGCCTGCCATGCAGATTGACGCCGAATATGGCGCATTGATCGTTGCCGGACTGCTCGTCGGCGTCGGCACCCGTTACGGTTCCGGCTGCACCAGCGGGCATGGGGTCTGTGGTCTGTCGCGGCTCTCGCCCCGGTCGTTGTTGGCAACTGCCATTTTCATGGGCGCGGGCTTTGTAACAGTGTTTGTGCTGCGCCATCTGTTCACCATGTAAGGAGCAAATTCATGTTTGTCCTGACCTCTTTACTTGCAGGCCTTGTGTTCGGTCTGGGACTCCTCGTGTCTGGCATGGCAAATCCCGCCAAAGTGCTTGGTTTCCTCGACCTCGGAGGGGCTTGGGATCCCTCATTGGCGTTGGTTATGGCTGGGGCCATCGCAGTGGGTTTCATCGCATTTGTGTTTGCGAACAAACGAACGGTGTCTCTCATGGGTGCCGAGATGAAGCTGCCCACGGCGCGACATGTTGACCGCCGCCTGGTGATTGGCAGCATGCTCTTCGGCATAGGCTGGGGGATTGCCGGGTTCTGCCCAGGACCGGGCCTGGTGGGTCTGGGCTTGGGCGAATCCAAAGCAATTGTTTTTGTGGTCGCGATGCTCGTGGGGATGCTCGTCTTCGAGTTTCTTGAAAAGCGTCGAGAAGCGGTTGCCCCGCCGACCCACGTGAGTCCGGCACCATGATGAACGCCGCCACCTTGCTGGCGGCCTCAGACTTAACGCCCCACTCGGCACCGGGCCCAATTTCTGCAAATCCCCCCGCAGCTGAGATGGCCTGTCCTCTTCTTTTCTTCCTTTTTTTCCCCAAACCATGTAGGACGAAAGAGCATCCTGTAAATAAACCCCCGACCGGAAGGTAAGCTGTGCGAATGGTTAAAACAGGCATGGAGGCGATTCGTTTCTGCGCAGCGTCTGGGCTGCTCGTGCTAACTGTCTGGACCGGTTGCGCTTTTGGCCAAGCGCCGACAGGAATGTCGGCTAACGCGGGCGCGGCGGCGTTACAGGCCAAATACACCGCACTGGCGCCGCATTTGGCACAAAACCAGTTTCAACGGCCGCTGGTGATTGACTCGTTCGAATCACGCAATGCAGTTAGCGGAAACGCGTATGCGGTGATCAACTACCCGTTTTCGACCGTGACGACCGCCTTCAAAAATTCCGACAACTGGTGCGACGTGTTGATGCTGCATCTCAATACCAAACACTGCCGTGCCGAAGACAACCGCAGTCCTGCGGTCCTGTCGGTTAGCGTCGGCAAGAAACACAGTCAAGAGGTCACGGATGCCTACTCATTGGCGTTTGACTTCAAACTCGCTAGCGTGATGTCAGACTATCTGTCCGTACAGCTGAACGCAGACAAAGGCCCCCTAGGCACGCACAACTATCGCATCGACCTGAGGGCGGTGCCGATCGACGGCGGCAAGACTTTCATGCATTTAGAGTATTCGTACGGCTATGGCATGGCCGGGCGTCTTGCCATGCAGGGCTATCTGGCAACCTTGGGCAGTGGCAAAGTGGGATTTTCCGTGCTGGAGCGGTCTGGTGGTCAGGAAAGCCCCGTAGAGGGGATGCGAGGCGCGGTTGAGCGCAACACCATGCGTTATTACCTGGCCATTGACGCCTACCTCGCATCCTTGGCAGCGCCACCCGCAGAGCAGCTGGAAAAGCGCCTGCATCACTGGTTTGATGCTACCGAACGTCACCCGCGCCAATTGCGCGAAATGGACAAGACGGCCTACCTGACAATGAAGCGCAGCGAATTCCAGCGACAGCAAGCGTCCAAATAGCGCAATCCGCGACACGGCCCGTTACTGCAGCCAGCCCGGCTTAAGCACTGCCTGCCTGCGCGGGTATCGGTCTGTCCGGCTCGCGGACCGGAAAACTGGGCCCTGACGGCGGTGGCTCTATGACCTCGGGCGGTTCACAGGGCAAAGGCGGCATCACGGGCGGCGGCATCTCTGTCGGTATCGAGCCGGGATCAGGCTCGGTTGCTAACAAGAAGGTGGTTATGTCAGGTCTCCAGACAAAGTCAGGTCTGCGAGCCGGTGTTGATGCGCCATGACGGGGTTCATCGCCGGCGACGACTAACAGCTGATCTCAGCACCGCCACCGCCAATGCGCCGGCTGCCGCTGCCATCAACGCGGATTGGTAAGGCTCCCGGGCCACATACCGGACCAAAGCAACTTGGTAGCGAGACAAGGGATTGGCAGCTACCGGCCCACGCTCAAGATGCGGTGTCTGCGTAAGACCGCCCTCAACATACACCGAACTGGCCAACACAGCCTCTTCGGCGGACTGCAAAACATCATCGGTCAGTTGCCGGGGCGTACGCTGAAGCGTGCTCGGATTGTCTTCACCGGAGGGCGTCGTCATAGAAATTGCTTTCTGTCAATGGACCACTTGAGGCCACTGTACCGCTTCAAAACTGACCCAGGTGGCGACGGGGTTTAGCAAGCTGAGAGGGTTCAGGGTGTGCCGATTTAGAGGGCAATAACCAACACTGCCTGGTACAGCGCGTTAGAAGCTACTGGCATTGAAGATTTTCGGTTTCATGATTTGCGCCATACCGGGGCATCGTGGCATCGTCAGGCGAGAACGTTTTGCGATGAGCTCAAAGACCTGGGCGGCTGGAAGTCAAGAGTGATGGTAGACCGCTATGCAAAGTACGCCACGGAACATCTTGCTGTCGCTGCGAATCGAGTCCAGCGGCTCCGTCACGAAAACGTAGTCAACCTTGTCACGTTTACGTCACGTTCCAATAACAAAAGGGCCTAGCCTTTCGGCTAAGCCCTTGATTTAATTGGTGGGGCCTGCGGGGGTCGAACCCACGACAAACGGATTAAAAGTCCGCTGCTCTACCAACTGAGCTAAGGCCCCAAGGATTTCTCCTGGTCTTTTCTGCTTCGTGTGCAGCAAAGCCTTGAATTATAGCGTGATTTTTTTGCGCTTTGCAAAATCACTCCGCAATTTTGCCGAGCACCCAGCCAGCAGCACACAGGCCGAAGGTCGAGGTCACACTGACCACCGAACCATAGCCGTGGCAGTTCAGGCTGCCATCGCTCTGCACATCAGTTGACGCAGCGCTTTGCAAGTCACAGGCAGCCTGTTCAGCAACTTCGGTAGATGCCGCGCCCTCCGTCTGAGCCAAGGCCGCAGGCTGCAGCACCGCCTCGCGGCTGAACACACAGGAGACGCCAATTTTTCCCTTCCGGTCCGCGCCCTGCTCTTTGCGCAGGCGGTAACGCAGCTGCGCCAGCAAGGGGTCGTGTGTGGTCAATGACAAATCCTCGATCTCGACCTTGTGGGCGTGACGCTTGCCGCCAGCAGCGCCCACGGTGATGAAGTTGATTTCATTTTTGATGGCCCAGGCGGCCATCGCGGTTTTTGCCCGGACCTGGTCACAGGCATCAATCAATGACACTTCTCTAACGATCTGCGGATCCAGCCCGGCAATGGCAGGCCAGTTACTGGCATCGACAAACTCTTCGACACAATGCACATTGCAGTCGGGGTTGATGTGCGCAATACGTTCACGCATGGCTTGCACCTTGGCCTGCCCCAGCGTGGTATCGAGTGCATGGATCTGGCGGTTGATGTTGGACTCGCCAATGTGGTCCAGGTCGATCAGGGTCAATCGGGCGACGCCGCTCCGCGCCAGCGCTTCAGCGGCCCAGGATCCCACACCTCCCAAGCCAACGACCACGACATGGGCCGCGCGTATTTTTTGGGCGCCCGACACACCGTAAAGGCGCGCCAAGCCGCCAAAGCGCCGCTCCAGGTCGGCGGGCATGGCTTCAGCCATTGTTTGACCCACTAGACACTGCGCTCCAGCCGCCAGACCTGGTACTTCACACCGGCCACAGATCCAGTAAGAATAGCCGCCACGGCGACGAAGCTGTTGGCGCTCAGCGTCGAAATGCCCGACAGGCCCTGCCCGATTGTGCAACCCATGGCAATAACGCCGCCCACACCCATCAGGACGGCGCCGCTGAGGTGGTTGGCGGTGTCTTCGACATCCCGAAAACCTTCCCAGCGAAAGCTGCGTGCCATCAGCGAGTAAAGCGCCGAACCCAGCACCACGCCAAACACCGACACGATGCCCACGGTCAGGAGCTTGCTCTTGTCACTGAAAAACATAAGCCAATCGACGGTGTAAGCTACCGGCGACACAAAACTCAGGGCTTCCATCCGGCCAGAGTTGGTCGCCAAAAACGCCTCCTGTAGCGTGTCAGGATGCTCGGCGACGTAGCCAAGGTGGCCGCTGACCCACCACATGCTGGCAATTACGGCGCCAATCCCAAATCCGGCCAGCAGGTTGTCAAAGCGACGAAAATCCGTTCCGGCCAGCGCCCAGACGATCAAGCCGCCACCCAGCACCCCGGCCAGCACCAGGCCGGCCGTGGCCGGCGACATACCCATCAGAGTAGCAGCCCAATTGGACAAGGCGGCATTGCTGGAAAATTCAAGAGCCACGCGGTCTACCGTGGCAACACGCACAACTGCGGTGATGCCTTTGAGGGTAGCAAACGCCGCCACCGCCATAACCACAAACACCACCAGTGATTTGAGGTTACCGCCACCAATACGTACCAGTGTCTTGCTGCCGCAGCCCGAAGTCAGCACCATGCCAAAGCCAAACAGCAGGCCACCGACCAGCGCGGACAGCCAGATAAAGCGGTTCGACGCATACAGTGTTTTGGCGGGATCAATCAGCCCGGCTGCAGCCAGACCGTAAAAGCCGATCATGGCCACACCAACAGCCATGCCCCACATGCGCATTCGCGTCCAGTCGCCCATGTTGACAATGTCACTGACAGCGCCCATGGTGCAAAAATGGGTGCGCTGGGCAATGGCGCCAAAAAGCGCCGCCAGGATGAAGGCAGCCCAGAGAACCTGGTTCGTAAGTGCGTTGAGTTGGGAGATGTCCATTCCCCAATTTTAGGGGTGAATGGGAGCTCCCTCCCGCGCGGACGACTGGTCGTGGCTTCAGGCCCACGATAATCCACCTCGAGTTTTACTTGAGCTTGGTCAGGCGCTCTTTGCCGACCGAAGCGGCTTCCGACTGGGGATAGGCTTTCACCAGGTCTTCCAGCGTTTTGCGAGCCGCCTTGACATCCTTGAGTTCGATCTGGCAGTTGGCAATTGCCAGCACAGCCTCGGGTGCGCGAACGTGCTCGGGATCGGCCACCACCAGTGCGCGAAAATTAAGTATTGCATCGCGGTAGTTGCGCAAGGCGTACTGGGCGTTGCCCAGCCAGAACAGTGCTGCGGGCGTATAGCCGCTTTGCGGATATCGTTTGAGGAAAGCCGTGAACGCCGCCTGGGCCGGCGCAAACTCGCCTTTGCGCAGTGTGGCCAGCGCCGCATCAAACTCCTGCTTTTCAGCCGGATCTGCGACGAACTCCTTGCCATCCACACTGACTTTGGACGGCTCGAACCTGCGCAGCCTGTCGTCCACCCCCTGTGACAAATCCTTCTGGCGGCGCTGGACCTCCGAAAGTTCGCGGGCAAACTGCTCGTCCTGCCCGCGCATTTTGGCCAGCTCCGTGCGGAGGGTTTCGATCTGGCTGGACAGATCTAGCAGGCTGCGGCGCAACTGCACATTGTCTTCATTGGCCCTGCGCAGCTCTTCAGTCATGCGCTGCTGCGACGTATCGAGCCGTTGGCGCAATTCTAGAATGGCTTTGCGGGCTTCGTCATCGTCGAACAGCGCGGCGTTGGCGCCGGGTGTCAACATGCAAGCCAGCGCGCAGCCTAGCGCGATCAGAGGGGTCCGGAAGGTCTTCAATGTGAGTGCTCCGGCTAGCGGTAATTGATTTCAGCGCGGCGGTTTTTGGAGTAAGCCTCTTCGCCAGATCCTGCAGTGGCAGGTTTTTCTTCGCCAAAACTAACGGCCTCCACCTGGGCATCGGTGGCGCCCAACAACCCCAGAGCGCGACGCACAGCCTCCGACCGTTTTTGCCCCAGCGCCAGATTGTATTCACGCCCGCCTCGCTCATCGGTATGGCCTTCAATGGCCATTTTTCGGCCTTTGTTGGCGCTCAGGTACCGGGCATGAGCTTCGATGGTGCCTTGGAACTCAGGCTTGATGGCAAAGCTGTCGTAGTCGAAATAAATCACTTTGGCGGCGCCGGCAGGGCCCGCAACCGACGGGTCGGAGGCGCTGATCTGGACTGGCGCGACGTCGCGGCTGGCCACCCCGGCAGCATCACCGGTGCCGCTCCGGCCCGTTGTGCTGGCTGCTCTGTTTTCAACCGGAACGTCACTGAGCTTGACGCTGGAGCCGCAGCCGACCAGGGCCGCTGTGAGGGTGATAACGGTGGCGAGTGAGATCAGGATGCGCTTCATAGGTACTTTCGCAAAAATAAAAACAGGATTGGAGCAAGGCTGGCCAGATTACCTTTGGAAAGGTCCCCAGTCAGGCTCGCGAATGTCTCCAATGGCGCCCGTCAGGCGGGCTTTGATCTTGCCATCCAGCGTCGTGGTCAACAGGGCTTCCTTACCCTGCTGCTGAGTCGCATAGACGATCAGCCGGCTGTTGGGCGCAAAGCTTGGGCTTTCATCGGCGTTGGTGTCGGTTATTGCGATGGCGGTTCCCTTGCCCAGTTCCATCAAGTGCAGCTTGAACGCGCCACCAATGCGTGAAATATAGGCCAGCCATCGTCCGTCCGGGCTGAGGGCTGGCGATATGTTGTAACTCCCGGTAAAGGTGATGCGCTCGATATTGCCGCCGCCAGCGCCCATGCGATAAATCTGTGGTGAGCCGCCACGGTCGCTGACGAAGTAAATAAATTTACCATCCGGAGAAAACGCCGGCTCGGTATCGATGCTGGCCGACTGAATCAAGCGGCGCGGCTCACCGCCCGCCGCAGAGATGGCATAAAGCTGCGAGCCGCCATCGCGGCTCAGCGTGGCAACCAGCTGGTTGCCATCTGGCGCCCAAGCCGGCGCACTGTTGGAACCCCGGAAGTTGGCCAGCAAACGGCGCTTGCCCGAGGCCACATCATGGGCATAAATAACCGGCTTGCGCGACTCGAACGACACATACGCCAGCTGCGAGCCGTTAGGTGACCACGATGGCGAAATAATGGGCTCGGGGCTGGTCAGGGCTGACTGCGCGCCTTCCCCGTCGGAGTCGGCCACCCATAGGTTGTAACGCAGGTCGGCTTTGGTTACGTAGGCTATGCGGGTAGAGAAAACGCCTTTTTCGCCGGTCAATTTTTCATACACAAAATCGGCAATCCGGTGGGCCGACAGGCGCAGGTCGCCTTGCGGCACCACATAACTTTGTCCTCCCAAATCCTGCCCGCGCACTACGTCCCACAGGCGGCAGCGTACGTCGTAACGGCCGTCGGCCAGCCGCGTCACACTTCCGGTCAGTAGCGAATCTGCCGTGCGTTGGCGCCAGACCGATAGGTCGGGCCGGCTGCTTTCGTCCAGGCTATTGCCACTGGCATCAACCGCGCGGAACTGACCGCTGCGCTCCAGGTCGGCCTGCACAATGGCAGCAATTTTTTGCGGTGATTGTGCATCGCCGCGAAATGCAGCAATTGCAATTGGCAGCTGGGTCAAGCCGACACCCGACACCTCCACCCTGAACTGGGCCCATGCAGGGAGTCCTGCCAGAGTTCCCAGTCCGCCGGTGAGGCCGGCAATGAACCTCCGCCGGCCGGACAGAGGGGCGAGCGAGGAAGTAAAGTCAGTTATTTTTGGATGCATTTTGCTGGTTTAAACAATACAAGGTGAAGTATTTCCCAAATGCAGCTTGGGCCTGCATGGCGCACACGGCAAACCCCATGCTGCCATCAAGGATGCCGAGTCGAAAAATATAACTTTTCAAAAAGGCCATGACGCCGGATATTACCGCTCTGGGCATGGAGCTGGACTTGCCGCGTGCATGCGACTGTTCGGCCCACGCCAGACTGTAGTGCTCCAGCTTGCGCCAATAGTGCGCGGGAGTGGGATAGCTGTAGTGCAAAAGCCGCGACTGCAAACGAGACGGCGTGCCAGACTTCAGGATGACGCGTTCATGCACCAGATCGTTGCTGAACTCGGCTTGCCCGCGCCGGAAAAGACGCAACACGTGGTCTGGCGTCCAGCCGCAGTGGTGAATCCATTGACCGCAAAACTGCGTGAGTCGGGGAATTTCGAAGGCGTTTGCAATGCGGTTCTGCATGGCCTGCTGGATTTCCGCAGCAAGCTCAGGCGTTACACGTTCATCGGCATCGAGCGACAGGACCCAGTCCTGCGTCGCCAAACCCAACGCCAGGTTTTTTTGCGGGCCAAAGCCGGGCCAAGCCTGTGTTTGCGTAACCTCTGCCCCAAAAGCGAAAGCGACTGACCGCGTGCTGTCGGTGCTGGCGTTGTCAACCACAACCCACTGGTCAGCAAATCGTACTGATTCCAGGCATGCCTGCAAGTTGGCCTCTTCGTTTTTAGTGATGATGATGACGGACAGACTCATGGTGCTGGGTGTTGTTGATTTCTCAAACCGGCCACCACAATTTAACCTGCCGCAGATAAGCAGTGCATTGTGGGCGCTACGCGCGTCCCGGCATGTAGGAATAGGCCGCCAATTGTTCCACGATAATGCA
>JBKJZS010000476.1:0-2785 GCA_046714915.1 Polaromonas sp.
TTCGAAGCTGAATTTCGCCTGGTTGGCGGCAAACCGCATCTCGATCGCGCCTTCCTTGTCGCTGAGCAGGCGCTGCATTTCCAGCACGGTCTTGCGCGGCAGGATGACTTCCTGCTTGGGCACTTCCACATCGAGCGTGGCCGACGAGAACGCCAGGCGGTGGCCGTCGGTGGCCACCAGGCTCAGCTGCTTGCCTTCAGCCACAAACAAAATGCCGTTGAGGTAGTAACGGATGTCGTGCACCGCCATCGCAAACGAGACCTGGTTCAGCAGCTCTTTCAGGACCTTTTGCGGCACCGAGAAGCTGGGGCCAAAACTGCCGGCTTCCTGCACCAGCGGAAAGTCTTCGGCAGGCAGGGTTTGCAGTGTGAAGCGGCTCTTGCCGCCCTTCAAAATCAGCTTGTTCTGTGCCGACTCGAGCGACACGGTCTGGTCGCTCGGCATCGAGCGCAGGATGTCGATGAGCTTGCGCGCGCCCACAGTGGTGGTGAAGTTGCCTGAGTCGCCATCCAGCTCGGCCGTGGTGCGAATCTGAATCTCGAGGTCACTGGTGGTCAGCTGCAACTGCGAGCCGGTTTTGCGGATCAGCACGTTGGCCAGTATCGGCAAGGTGTGCCTGCGCTCCACAATGCCTGCGACCGATTGCAGAACCGACAAAACTTTATCCTGGGTGGCTTTGAGAACAATCACTGTCTTAACCTCTTATTTCTTTAATTCAAATTAGTAGTAGTAGTAAGGGTCGAACTTTTCTGTGGACAGGTCCATTTTCCCCTTTTTTATCAACTACTTGGCGCTTGTTTAACCTTGTGGTCAGACGCCCCTTAACCCTGCTGCCACATATGAACAACTTTCGGGAATCCACTTCCGCTGTGGATAAGCCATCGGTTGTTCAAAAGTTATCCCCAAAGCGGTCAGGCAGGTCTGAAACTGAAGGAAAGCGGTTGAACAAAGCTTCATTTCAGCCTTTCAGGGTTTGTTCCAGCACATGCAGTTGCTGGTTGAGCTCCGTCATCTGCTGACGCTCGGCAGACATCTTGCGCACGGCGTGCAGCACGGTGGTGTGATCGCGGCCACCAAACAGCTCGCCAATCTCAGGCAGGCTTTTCTGGGTCAGTTCCTTGGCAAGGTACATGGCAATCTGACGCGGCCGGGCAATGCTGGCCGGCCGTTTTTTCGAATACATGTCGGCAACCTTGATCTTGTAATAGTCGGCGACGGTCTTCTGGATATTCTCAACCGAGATCTGGCGGTTTTGAATGGACAACAGGTCACGCAGCGCTTCCCTGGCCAGCTGGATGGAGATTTCCTTGAAGTTGAAGCGCGAGTAAGCGAGGATTTTTCGCAGTGCGCCTTCGAGCTCACGCACGTTGGAACGCACGTTTTTGGCGACAAAAAAGGCGACTTCTTCCGGCATCACAGTGCCCTCGACTTCGGCCTTGCGGATCAGGATGGCGACGCGCATTTCCAGCTCGGGCGGTTCGATGGCCACTGTCAGCCCGGAATCAAAACGCGATACCAGGCGCTCATGGATGTCGGCCAAGCCTTTTGGATAAGTGTCGCTGGTCAGCACGATGTGCGACTTTTTGGTCAGCAGCGCTTCAAAAGCATTGAAAAACTCTTCTTGCGTTCGGTCTTTGTTGGCGAAAAACTGCACATCATCAATCAGCAGCAGATCGAGCGAGTGGTAACGCTCCTTGAACTCGTCAAAAGTTTTTCGCTGGTAGGCCTTAACCACATCCGACACAAATTGTTCAGCGTGGATGTAGAGAACTTTCGCGGCCGGGTTGTCAGCCAGCAATTTGTTGCCGATGGCGTGCATCAGGTGGGTCTTGCCCAAACCGACGCCGCCATAAATAAACAGCGGGTTGTAAAGCTGGCCCAGACTGCTGGAGACATGCATGGCGGCAGCGCGGCCCATGCGGTTGGCCGTCCCCTCAATCAGGGTGTCAAAAGTCAGTGCAGTATTGAGCCGGTTTTTAAAAGGCGCCCCGGCAACTTCTTCGGGCACACCCAAAGCGGCCGGCTCGGGCAACCCATTGCCATCAAAACTGCGCGTCAAGGGTGCAGACCTGCTGGGGGTTTCCCGCTGAGCGAGCGCTAACTCAAGCTGAATGCTGTGGCCGGAAATTTTCTCCAGCAGCGAAGAAATACGGGCCGCGTACTGGGCCCGAACCCAGTCCAGCTTGAAGCGGTTACCCACTTGAATCGTGACTCTGGACAAGTCGGCAGAGACCACGGCAACCAGGGGGCGAATCCAGGTGTTGAACTGCTGCTCGGGCAACTCCTGCGCCAGATGGTCGACGCAGCTTTGCCACAAGTCTTGGCTGGAGCGGAGAAGGGAGCCCTCACTCATCGTGGGTTTTGGCTGGCTGCCCGCAGTTGCCAGAATGTCGCTGCTTGTGGATATTATTAATTTTCGGCACCCGTTATTGTAGGCGTCTGGCTTAGTTATCCACAAAAATTTTCGTACGGGCTAACCCAGGGCGAGCACCGCCCGATGCCGCCCTGGCGATCTCGGCCTTTACCGCCACAGCGGGGCCTAAGCTGTTGCCACGGTTAAGAAATCTGCGATAATCATGGGTTTCCCTGATTCATAGCGGGTTTGCACGCCGCGCTAGAGGCTTATTTTTAAGCCCTTGGCTCATGCGCTGCAAGTTTGCTGACTTGCAAAGTTGGTTGTGTTGTACAGCCGCCAGGACACGAATCGCAAATTTGCAGATTTTGCAGTTGATGCACAAGGTAGCTTTGTAGCCTGTAGGACCCATCATGAAAAGCACATACCAAC
>JBKJZS010000477.1:0-3272 GCA_046714915.1 Polaromonas sp.
GGCCGACGCTGGCAAAGACTCGGTGGATCTGCTGGATCGGCTGATCGATACCTTTGGCGCCGGACCAAACTACTTTGTCGTCAAAAACCAGGGCCGTGGCTCGGATTTTTCGCAGCTGGACGAATCACACGCGTTGAAAAGAGCCCTGGCACTGGGTGCCCGCGTCATCACCCTGGCGCAGCTGCACGAGGCCAGCATGCGCAAGATCGACCGTCAGAACGCCAGCTTCTGGGCCGCCATCAACCACCGCTCTGGCCCCGACGCTCTGGGCCTGCTGGAGCGCCAGCGTGTCAAGACCTGGCTAAAGAAGACCTACGACACCCTGGATGGGCTGCCGTTATAGCGCGGCGCCTCGCTTGCCTCAGGTCCAGCCCCCGATGGCTAGGAGCCTGTCGGACTTGGGAATCGTCGGCTGCAAATCGACCGCAGCGGTCCATTTTTCACCGTCTTTTTGACCCATAGCGGGGCTATGGGCCTGCAAATCCGGCAAGAACTGTCCTCGCTGGGGCCGATTTTCGCTATCGACGCCCCAAGTCCGACAGGCTCCTAGGATGAATGGCGGCTGAGCCTCCTTGACCACCACAACCTTTACTGACTTCTTCAGATTATTGCAGTGTTGATCGGCTTCTCGTAATGCCTGCCTTCAGATCTCCAGAGCCTGAAAAGCCCGTAGCTGCCTGTCGCGCAACGACGAAGGACGGCACAATTCCTGTTTTGACAGCACAGCTCGCAAGCGCGATTACTACAAATCCAAGAAGTATTTTCGAACGATACCCAAAAGTCTGATACAACGCGGAACGAATGCAGGCGATCGCCAAATCTGGCGATGTCAATCTATCCGTGCGCATAGCACCAGAGTCTTCCGCCTGGTGCTGCCATGACCAACGATGGTGTTCATCACTCGGCTCAAATATGCCCCAACGCCCGCAAAATCTTCTCCGGCGTCACAGGCTGCGACCAAACCTCAGCCTTCAGCGGCCGTAGCGCATCGTTAATGGCGTTGACCACGGCTCCCGGTGCACCGGCAGTGCCGGCTTCGCCCGCGCCCTTGGCACCCAGCATCGAACTGCGCGTCGGCGTCTCCACGTGAGCCACCACAATGTCGGGCATTTCTGCGGCCATGGGCACCAGGTAGTCGGCCATGTTGCCGTTTATCATCAGGCCCGCGTCGTCGTACAGGCATTCTTCAAACAGCGCACCGCCTATGCCCTGCACGATGGCGCCGCGAATCTGCTCGTCCACCAGCATCGGGTTGATCACGCGGCCGCAGTCCTCGACGGCCCAGTGTTTGAGCAGCTTGACAAAGCCCGTCTCGGTATCGACTTCGACATAGGAAGCCTGCACGCCGTTGGTGAAGATAAAAGGGTAGTCACGCTGTGCGTAATGGCGAGTGACCATCAGCTCTGACGTAAAGCCGGCCGGCAGGGTGTCGGGTCGGTAGTAGGCGATGCGGCCCAGTTCATGCAAGGGCAGCAGGGCCTCGCCGGTGGTGGCGTCGCTAATCACGCCTTCCAGCAGCGCCAGCGTTTGCACATCGCGCTTCAAAATAGCCTCGGCCACTTTCAGAATATTCGCACGCAAAGCCAGCCCCGCCTGCAGCACGGCCTCGCCGCCAATACCCGCGCCGCGCGAGGCCCAAGTGCCGCCACCATAGGGCACAGTTTCGGTGTCGCCGGTGACCAGCCGCACCTGGCTCATGGGCACGCCCACCGCATCGGCCGCAATCTGGGCGAAGATGGCCTCGGTGCCCTGGCCCTGTTCGCCCACGCTGACCATCACCGCCACGCCGCCACCGGGCTCCAACCGTGCCGTGGCGCCGTCCTGGGCCGAGATGCGGGCGCCGCCCACGCCGTAAAAAGCAGCGCCGGGGTTGGTTAGTTCAATCAGGGTGGCAAAGCCGATGCCGCGGTAAATGCCTTTGGCCCGCAGCACTTGCTGTTCCGCGCGCAGGGCCGGGTAGTCCATCAGGGTTTCGATCTTGCGCAGGCAGGCTTCGTGCGACAGCACTTCGAGCTTGATGCCCGAGGCGCCGGTGGCGGGGTAGGCATCGTCGGGGATGACATTGCGCTTGCGCAACTCCAGCGGGTCCATGCCCAGCTTGGCCGCGGCCAGATCGACCAGACCTTCGGTGACAGCACAGGCGATCGGATGGCCCACCCCCCGGTACTGGCAGGTGGGTGTCTTGTTGAGAAATACCACGTTCAGCCTGGCGCGGTAGGCCTTGTGCTTGTAGGGCCCGCCGGTGAGGTTGACGACCTGGTTGCCCTCAATGCCGCTGGTGCGCGGGAACATCGAAAACGGGCCGATACCGGTGACGTCGTCAATCTCGAAGGCCAGGATCTCGCCCTCCTTGCTGGCGGCAATGCGTCCCTTGATGCGATGCTCGCGGGCGTGGATGTCGCTGACAAACGATTCGAGCCGATCCGCCACGAACTTGACCGGGCGCTTGAGCAAAATCGACATCGCCACCGTGGCAAAGTCGTCAGGGTAAGCATGAACCTTGATGCCAAACGAGCCGCCCACGTCCTTGCAAATCACCCGCACCGAGGCCTCGGGCAAATCAAACTGTCGCGCGTACAGGTCCTGCATCATGTGCGGGGCCTGCTGCGAGTGGTACACCGTGAGCTGGCCCGAGGCTGGGTTGTAGTCGGCAATCTGGCAGCGGGACTCCAGCGTCACGCCGGTGTGACGACCGAAGTCGAAGGTAGCCTCCGCCACCACGTCGGCACGCGCAAAAGCCTCGTCCACGCCACCCGTGTCCAGGCTGCGGGTGAAACACAGGTTGTCGCCCAGCTCGGGGTGGATCACCGGTGTGTCGGGGTGCAGTGCGGTGTTCATGTCCAGTGCCGCCGGCAGTGCTTCCCACTCCACCTGCACGTATTGCAATGCATCCTCGGCCTCGGCGCGGGTCTTGGCCACGACCGCCACCACGGGTTCGCCCTGCCAGCAGGCACGGTCTATCGCCATGGGGTACTGGGGCGCTGATTTCAGGCCGACCAGGTGCGTGAGGGTCGCTACCCAGGGTTTGCAGATGGTGGCCAGGTCCTTGCCGTCATAGACGGCGAGCACGCCGGGCATCATGCGGGCAAAGTCGCGCTCGATGCGGTTGATGCGGGCATGGGCCACCGGCGAGCGCCAGAACACGACATGCGCCATGCGCGGCAGTTCGATGTCGTCCACATACTGACCGCGCCCCTCGGTCAGGCGTTCAATGTTGGGACGGGGGATGGCCTGACCGATGTAGCGTGCATCCTGCAGCGGCGCTGCCAGCG
>JBKJZS010000478.1:0-4427 GCA_046714915.1 Polaromonas sp.
GGTGCAGGCGGCGCAAAAAAAGACATGGCCGTGCTGATGACACTCAACCACAACGGTCAGGCCATCACGCTGAGCAAAAAGCTTGCTGAAAAAGGCGCCGTGGATGGCCCATCGCTTGCCAGGCTGATGGCCACGGATAAACGTGAATACACCTTTGCGCAAACCTTCCCCACCGGCACGCACGCCATGTGGCTTTACTACTGGCTGGCGGCCAACGGCATCAACCCCATGAAAGATGCCAAAGTCATCACCGTGCCACCACCCCAAATGGTGGCCAACATGCGGGTCGGCAACATGGACGGCTACTGCGTGGGCGAGCCGTGGAATCACCGCGCCATCATTGACGGCATTGGCATCACGGCGCAAACCACGCAGGACATCTGGAAAGACCACCCTGAAAAGGTGCTCGCCACCACGGGCGACTTCGCCAAAAAGAATCCGCACACCTGCCGCGCTGTTACCGCCGCGATTCTTGAAGCCGGCAAGTGGATAGATGCCAGCCTGAGCAACAAAACAAAAATGGCTGAAATCATTGCCGACAAGAGCTATGTGAACACCGGCGTCGATGCCATCAATCAGCGCATTCTGGGTCGCTACCAAAACGGCCTGGGTAAAACCTGGGATGACCCGAACTTCATGAAGTTCTCAAGCGATGGTTTCGTGAACTTCCCTTACCTGTCTGACGGCATGTGGTTCCTCACGCAGCACAAGCGCTGGGGCCTGATCAAGGACCACCCGGACTACCTGGCTGTTGCCAAACAGATCAGCCAAATCGACATTTACAAGCAAGCCGCCACAGCGGCCAAGGTCAGCATACCCAAGGACGCAATGCGTTCAAGCAAGCTGATGGATGGCGTGGTCTGGGACGGCAAAGACCCAGCCAGATACGCCGACAGCTTCAAAGTCAAAGCCTGATTCAACACAGCCCAAGGAGAGCGCCATGGTAGCCGCTGTTTTTCATGACATCGCCGTCGCTGAGAAGGGTTCGATTGCTACCCATTCAGTAGCGGCTCGAACCCACAAACCGGAGGCTGGAGCCCCAGAAGTTATGTCAATTGCGACCGTTCAGACAACTCCGCCTGCAGTCAAGGCACCCCGCGATATATCATTTTTATGGCTGGGCATCATGCCGCCGGTTTTGGGCTTTGGCCTGCTGATAGTGCTTTGGATGGCGATATCCATCACCACCAAAGGCAGCATTCCATCGCCAGCGGACACTTTTGCCCAGGCAGTGAGTCTTTTCAGCGACCCCTTCTACAGCAAGGGACCCAACGACCAGGGCATAGGCTGGAACGTGTTGTCATCGCTCAAGCGTGTGGCGATGGGTTTTGGCCTGGCCGCAATTGTGGGCATTCCGGTTGGCTTCATGATTGGGCGCTTTAAATTTCTGAGCAGCATGTTCAACCCGCTCATCAGCTTGATGCGGCCGGTATCACCACTGGCCTGGTTGCCCATTGGGCTGCTGGTGTTCAAGGGGGCCAATCCGGCTGCCATCTGGACCATTTTTATCTGCTCGATCTGGCCCATGATCATCAATACGGCGGTCGGCGTGCAGCGCGTGCCGCAAGACTACATGAACGTGGCGCGGGTGCTGAACCTGAGCGAATGGAAGATCATCACCAAAATCCTGTTTCCGGCCGTGTTGCCCTACATGCTGACCGGCGTGCGCCTGGCGGTAGGCACCGCCTGGCTGGTGATTGTGGCCGCTGAAATGCTGACCGGTGGCGTCGGCATTGGTTTCTGGGTCTGGGACGAGTGGAACAACCTCAATGTCAAGAACATCATCATTGCGATTTTTGTGATCGGCATTGTCGGACTGGTGCTGGAATTCGCGCTGATCAAGCTGGCTACGGCCTTCACGTTTGAAGAAGTGAAAAACTAAGGATTGACCATGAACACCTCATTCACCACCAAGTACATCGAAATCCAGGGTGTCGAGCAGTCCTTCAAAACAAAAAAGGGACCCTTCTGTGCACTGCAGGGCATCGACCTGACGGTAGCCAAGGGCGAGTTTGTTGCCTTGATCGGCCACTCGGGCTGCGGCAAATCGACTCTGCTCAACCTGATTGCCGGCCTGACGACACCGACCCAGGGCACTTTGCTTTGCGCCAATCGCGAAATCGCCGGTCCCGGCCCCGAGCGCGCCGTGGTGTTTCAAAATCACTCCTTGCTGCCCTGGCTCACCTGCTTTGAAAACGTCTATCTGGCGGTCGAACGGGTCTTTGCAGCTACCGAGGGCAAGTGCCAGCTCAAAGCCCGCACCGACGCAGCGCTGGCCATGGTCGGCTTGAGCGCCGCAGCGCAAAAACGTCCCGGAGAAATTTCAGGCGGTATGAAGCAGCGCGTCGGCATTGCCCGCGCCCTGTCGATGGAGCCCAAGGTGTTGCTGCTGGACGAACCTTTTGGCGCACTCGACGCGCTAACCCGCGCCAAATTGCAGGACGAGTTGCTGCAGATTGTTGCCACCACCCAAAGCACGGTGGTGATGGTGACGCACGACGTTGACGAAGCGGTGCTGCTGAGCGACCGGATCGTGATGATGACCAATGGCCCCTCGGCCACCATCGGCGAAGTGCTTTCAGTGACGTTGCCACGGCCGCGCTCGCGTGTGGCGCTGGCCGAAAACACCCGCTACCTGGGCTATCGCAAAGCCGTCCTCGACTTCTTGTACACCCGTCAGGGCCATGTCGAGAAAGCTGCCTGAAACCCGGAGAACCAGATTGCATCCCTTGTTGCAAGGGATGCTTCCAATGCCTGCCGCTTCGCCGCCCGCACGCACATAATTTGTGCGCTGCACCAAAAGAATCCGCCCATTTGGCCTGGACTGCGTTGTAAGGGTGCGCTTTGCTGGCCCAGGTTGGCACGCTTCTCGCACTGACTCTGTGAATTGATCCCTTTTCACAGAAAGAGCTTGCACCATGGCGGCATTCAGTAATTTTCTAAAAGCCGGCCATGCGCCTACCTTGGGCGCAGCATTTTTCTTCTTCACATTTTCGTGCGGCATCTGGGTGATGAACGGGGCCATGGCGCCTTTCATTTCCGAAACCTACCAGCTCTCGCCGACTGAAAAAGGCGTGATGCTGTCGATCCCCATCTTGGCCGGGGCCTTGATGCGTTTTCCGCTGGGCCTGCTGGCCCAGTACATAGGCCGAAAAAACGCCACGCTGGTTGAGATGGGCCTGATCATGATGGCCCTGCTGTTTGGCTATTTTTTGGTTGACTCCTACAGCAGCCTGCTGGCCATGGGCGTGTTGCTGGGCATTGCCGGGGCCAGTTTTGGCGTAGCGCTCAGCCTCGGTTCCGGCTCGTTTCCGGCACGCCACAAAGGCCTGGCCATGGGCCTGGTTGGCGCTGGCAATGTGGGCACGGCCCTCTCGGTGCTGGTCGCGCCGGCCCTGGCCCAGCGCTTTGGCTGGCAGTCTGTGTACGGCATTGCTGCCGTGGCCATGCTGCTACCCATGGCCGCGATGGTCCTTTTTGCCAGGGAACCGGACGATGTGGACCGCCACGCCACCCTGCGCGTTCACGTGGCTTGCCTGTTCGAAAAAGACGGCTGGGCCTTCAGCCTGATCTACGCGGTAACTTTCGGCGGCTTCATCGGGCTGGCGACCTTTTTGCCCTCTTATTACTACGACCAGTTCGGTGTAAGCAAGGTGCAGGCCGGGCAGCTTTCGATGCTGGCCGCCTTCATGGGCGCGGCACTGCGCATATTTGGCGGCTGGATCTCCGACCGCTGGGGCGGCGTGAACACCCTGAGCGTGGTGCTGCTCACGATCGCGTTGACGTTGGTTTTATGCGGTCTGGCCGGCAACTCGCTGGTGATCACCACACTGCTGTTCATGCTGTGTTTTTCGGCCCTGGGCGCAGGCAACGGCGCGCTGTTTCAACTGGTGCCGTTGCGCTGGCCGCTGGCCACAGCGGTAGCCGGGTCCATGATTGGCGAGATTGGCGCGCTGGGCGGCGCGCTGGTGCCCAATGCGATGGGCTTGTCGAAACAGTACGCGGGGACTTACATGTGGGGCTTCTTCTTTTTTGCAGCGCTTTCGCTGGGCATGCTGGTGATGCTCAGGGTAATGCAGATCCGCTGGACCCGCACCTGGGCTGAAAAAGGAGGGCGCGCGCGCAGTGCGTGAAAATTCTCTGCCACACCGATTTATTTAAGCGTTTAACAGCCCCGGCCCTTTTAATACATGCGCTGACAGCTATTAAATCAGTAGCATGTTTTTGTCCTCTGCGTTTGTCTTGATGAGGCAGGACGGCGTGAGGCCCCCGAGCGGGGCTTCACCCCGGCAGGCAAGTTGTCTTTATCGACGGGGTATCGGATATCCCGGTGTCCTGCGCAAGCTGCCGGAACCAGCCCCGTCTCGTGCCTATTTCGGCAAAAACAGCAACCAGTAAACCAGCAGCAGGTTCAGCAGCACAGACAG
>JBKJZS010000479.1:0-18941 GCA_046714915.1 Polaromonas sp.
TAACTTGGGCATCAAAACCTCCTGAAAATGGCGTGCTTGTTGAGTTTTACCGCATTGCGCTGCAAATTCATACAGGTATAAAAACTTTGTGAAACACCGCACCGTCTCCTTCCGCGGTTCCGGACACGAAGGCCCGACAAACCCTCTAGTCTTTTCGGCTTCAAGCCCAATTGACATCTGCGTCAGCAGCTACTGATTTAATAGCGAATTAAGTCTCCGCGCTAGAACCGTCACGACGAACGACGTGGCGATGCCTTTCCGACACAGCTCTCAAACCTCCTGCGAATAAACAATAAATCCCATGTGTTTGGCCACCTTGTCATACAGCAACCGGCCCGCCGCATTGGTCTGGTGCGTTTGCCAGTACATGCGGGTGATGCCCGCTGCCCTGGCCTGTTCGTACACGCCTTGAATCAGCGCACGTCCGACGCCCTTCCGCGCGTGGCTGGATCGGTGAACAGGTCTTGCAGGTAACAGGTCAGCTCGATGCGGGGTGGTGCTTCGATGGTAGAGGTAGTGGGTCAGCCCCAGCAATTGCCCTTCGACTTCTGCCACCAGCGCGAAGACGGGTTCAAGCGGGTCGAAGAAGCGTTGCCAGGTCACTTGCGTGATCTCGGGCGCCAAAGCGGTCTCGCCCTTGCGGCCGTAAAAGGCGTTGTAGCCGTCCCAGAGGGGTTTCCAGGCTTCGAAGTCGGTTTGCCGGATCGGCCGGACGATAAGGGGTGCAGACATGTGGCGAGGAACTCCTTGGCCCAAACGGGCAGGCAGGCTGCGAGGGGTTTAGGTCAGCTCGCGCCACACCGGTTCACAGCGCACCTCGGTTTTGACCGAGTTGGCGATGAAGCAGGCCTCGTGCGCCTCGTGGTGCAGCTGCGCCAGTTCGTCGCGGCCTGGCTGGTGCTCGCCGGAGAACACCACCTCTGGCCGCAAGGTGACGACGGTCATGGCAATTTTGCCGTCGGCATTTTTTGCCATCACGCCGCTTGCGGCATCAAAGTAGCGGTCCACGCAGAACTTGCGTTTGGCCGCGATGGACAGAAACCACAACATGTGGCAACTTGACAGCGAGGACACAAAGGCTTCCTCGGGGTCCAGCGCCGCCGGGTCCGACAGCGGCAGCGGCACCACATGCGGCGATGAAGAGCCCGGCACCTCCAGACCGCCGTCAAAGCGCAGCAGGTGGCGGCGGCTGTAGCGGTTGCCGAGGAAGTCGCCGTCGTGGCGCAGCCACAGGGTTTCAGCGGTGTAGCTTGCCATGCTCAGTTGAAAAAGTTTGCCAGTGCATGGGCGGTTTCCAGCGGCAGCTCTTCGGGAATAAAGTGCCCGGCCGGCATGGCATGGCCGCTGACGATGCCGCTGCACTGCGCCTGCCACAGTGCCAGCGGTTCAAACAGCTTTTGCACCACGCCGCGTTCGCCCCACAACACCTGGGTGTCGCAGCGTATTTTTTCGCCGTGCGCCCGGCTTTCGCGGTCATGGTCCAGGTCAATGCCGGCGCTGGCGCGGTAGTCTTCGCAGGCGGCGTGAATCGCCTCGGGCGTGCAGAAGCAGCGCTCGTACTCGGCCAGGGCCTCGGTTTCGATGTAGCCGAGCCCGCTGCTCCCCCAGCCGCCGAGCTTGGCGTGCAGATAGGCCAGGGCATTGCCGCCGATCATCGTCTCTGGCAGCGGGCTGGGCTGAATCAGGTGAAACCAGTGGTAGTAAGCCGTCGCGAAACGCATGTCGGTCGCGTTGTACATATCCAGCGTCGGTGCAATATCAATCACGCACAGCTTGTCAACGCGCCGGGGGTGGTCGAGCGCCAGCCGGTGCGCCACGCGGCCACCGCGGTCGTGGCCACACAGGTAAAAAGTGTCCCGGCCCAGCGTGTCCATGACGCCCACCGCATCCTGCGCCATGTTGCGCTTGCTGTAGTTGCTGTGGTCGGGCAAGCCAGCCACCTTGGAGGAGTCGCCGTAACCGCGCAGATCCGGCAGGACCAGAAAAAAGCGCGACTGCAGTGCCTGCACGACGCGGTGCCACATCACATGGCTCTGCGGAAAACCGTGTAGCAGCAGCAAGGTCGGGCCCAGCACATTGCCGCCGAAGCGGGCGAAGATGGATGTACCGTTGACTTCGAAGTCGCGTGCTTCAAAGCCTTCAAACCAGGAGGTTGGCAGGGTCGAGGCCATGGTCTGTTTGCTCCTAAGGTTGTCCGGCGTTAGCTGGTTGGGGTGCATGGCAACGTTTGCAGGATTTCGACAGGCCATTGTGTAACGGCTCCGTTGTTTTCACAATCACTACCGTCCCGCCAATTCATGGGCGCATTGATAAAGCGTCAACCCGACCCATCTGCTCCTGATGATTCCTTTTTCCGTTCTGGACCTCTCCCCCATTGTGGAGGGCGGTGACGCTGCGCAGTCCTTGCGCAATACCCTGGATCTGGCACAACATGCCGAACGCTGGGGCTACCGGCGTTACTGGCTGGCCGAGCACCACGGCATGACCGGCATTGCCAGCGCGGCCACGGCGGTGGTCATTGGACATGTGGCGGCCGGTACCTCGCGCATTCGTGTCGGCGCCGGCGGCGTGATGTTGCCCAACCATTCGCCGCTGGTGATTGCCGAGCAGTTTGGCACTCTCGAATCGCTGTTTCCAGGCCGTATCGACCTCGGGCTGGGCCGGGCACCGGGCTCCGACCAGGCCACGGCGCGTGCGCTGCGGCGTGACCTGAACGCCGACCCCAGCGAGTTTCCGCGGGATGTGGTGGAGCTGATGCACTACTTTCAACCGGTGGTCGAGGGTCAGCGCGTGCGCGCCGTGCCCGGCGCCGGCCTGAAGGTGCCGGTCTGGATTCTCGGCTCCAGCCTGTTCGGCGCCCAGCTGGCAGCCGAGCTGGGGTTGCCGTTTGCGTTTGCCTCGCACTTCGCGCCGGCGCAGATGATGCAGGCTGTTGAGCTCTACCGCAGCCGCTTTCGCCCCTCGGCGCAACTGGACCGTTCGCAGGTGATGCTGGGCTTCAATGTGTTTGCCGCCGACACCGATGAGCAGGCGCGGCTCTTGTCGTCGTCCATGCAGCAGGCCTTTGTCAACCTGCGCAGCGGCCGGCCCGCGCGTCTACAGCCACCGGTGCCCGGATATGAAGAGCGGCTGACGCCGCCAGAACGCGCGATTCTTGCACAAACCCTGTCATGTTCGGCCATAGGCGCACCGGCCGCCGTGCGGCGAGGGCTGCAGGACTTCATTGACCGCACTGGCGCCGACGAACTGATGATCACTTCACAGATTTTTGACCACCAGGCGCGCCTGCGCTCCTACGAGATCACGGCCAGCCTGCAGGGCTGAGGAATGACGCTCAGCGCTTGACTTCCAGCAGCTCGATCTCGAACTGCAAGGTCGCGTTGGGGGGAATCACGCCGCCGGCGCCGCGCGCGCCGTAGGCAATCGCCGGTGGGCAAGTGAGCTTGGCCTTGCCGCCCACCTTCATCTTCTGCACGCCTTCGGTCCAGCAGGCGATCACCCGGTTCAGCGGAAACTCCGTCGGCTCCTTGCGCTGGTACGAACTGTCAAACTCCTTGCCGTCGGGGAAGCTGCCGCGGTAGTGCACCTTGACGGTGTCGGTCGCCGCCGGACTGGCGCCGTTGCCGTCTTTCAGCGAGCGATAGACCAGCCCGCTGGGGCTGACCGCGGCGCCAGCTTCTTTGGCAGCGGCGGCCGCCGCATCGGATTGCGCCCAGGCAGCGGGCAGGACAAACAGTGAACAAATGCTGGCGTAGAGGATGGATCGCACAAAAATTCCCTGGGTTGGTTTGCAAAAAATCCGATTCAATCAGGAGCCGGTTTTGACCGCCATGTTAACGGGTGCGTTGAAGAAAGGTCTTTGGTCTCGTTCCACCAGGGGTCAAGCCGCGGGCGACACCGGCCAGCGGGCCGTCCGCAAAAGGTTCGCATGCAGCTCAAGGCCGCTGAACTCGGCGTCGGTGTGCATCCGATGAGCCAGGTCCGGCAGGAGTTTCCCAAGAGGGCGCCGCATTACGAACGCGCCCACCAGTTGCTGCTCGGCCGGGGCGCGCCGCGCAGCGTGGCCGACGCCACGCTGCAGATGTTTTGCGGCATCGGCTACACGCCGGGTGAGGTGCCGGCTACACCGTGCCGGCCGTTGACAGCCTTTGTGCAGGCCTGAGCGTGCGGCGCAGCAGAAACAGCACGATGGCGAAGTTCAGCAGGTTCCAGGCAATGCCGTTGAAAAACGCGGCGTTGTAGGAGCCGGTGAGGTCAAACACCTTGCCCGACATCCAGCCGCCCAGCGCCATGCCGAGCATGGTGAACATGATGACGGTGCCGACGCGGGCACCGGCCTCGGCGGCGGGAAAATGTTCGCGCACGATGATGGCGTAGCTGGGCACAATGCCGCCCTGAAACAGGCCGAACATCGCCGAGATCACGTACAGCGAGACCAGACCGTCAAACGGCAGGAACAGCAGCAGCGCCACGGTTTGCAGCGCCGAGCCCAGCAGCAGTGTGCGCAGACCCCCGATGCGGTCGCAGATGGCGCCGGAGATCAGGCGGCTCACAACGCCGCAGGCCAGCATCAGTGACAGCATTTCAGCGCCGCGCGCGGTGCCGAAGCCCAGGTCGCTGCAATAAGCCACGATGTGCACCTGCGGCATGGACATGGCCACACAGCACGACAAACCGGCCACACACAGCAGTGCCTGCGCTTGCCCGAGCGACAGGCCGAACGGCCGGTTGCTGGCGGCGACACCCCGGACGGTCACCGGCGCCAATTGCAGTGCCGGCGGTCGCTGGCGCATCAGCTGGGCCAGCCCGAGCATGGCCAGGCTGCAGAACAGCGCCAGGCCCCAGTAGGTCTGGCGCCAGCCCACGGCTTCGACATAGTGCTGGATGATGGGCGGCCAGAGCGCGCCGCCCAGGTAGTTGCCGCTGGCGCACACCGCCACCGCAATGCCGCGGCGACGCGCAAACCACAGCGAGGTGTCGGCCAGCAACGGCGAAAAAGTCGCCGCGCTGCCCAGCAGGCCAATCAACACGCCGTGCGCCAGCGCGAACATCCAGACGCTGCCCGACAGCGCGGCTGCAGCGAAACCCAGGCCCATGCCCACCGCTCCCATGCGCAGCGGCACCGCCACACCGAAACGATCGGCCAGCCGGCCCATGACCATGCCGCCGACGCCGAAGCCGATCATCAGCAGCGTGTACGGCAAGGAAGCGTCGGCACGCGCCACGCCGAAGTCGGCCTGCACCGCCGGCAACACCACCGGCACCACATACATCCCGGCGGCACCCACGGTCATCAGCGCCAGAGTAACCAGCAGGCGGCGCCAGGCGGTGCGGGAGTCAATCAGCTCGACGTCAGCTGGCGTGTGGTGGGGCATGGTCGGGTCCAGGAGGGAAGGCGGCGATGTGGGGTCAGGCCGGGTTTAACCCAGCAATTGAACCAGCCGCTGCAGCGCATGCTGGACGCTGGCATGACGCACCGCGGCGCGGTCGCCGTCGAAGTGTTTTACTTCACTGCTGAGCCGGCCGTCCACCATGAAGCCAAACCACACCGTGCCGACCGGCTTGGCCCGGCTGCCGCCGGTGGGGCCGGCGACGCCGGTGACCGCGACGGCCACCCGCGCTCTGGAGTGGCTGACGGCGCCTTGAACCATCGCGCGCACCACCTCTTCGCTGACGGCGCCGTGGTCGGCGATCAGCCCTGCGTCCACGCCCAGCAGCTCGGTCTTGGCCGCGTTGGAGTAGGTCACAAAGCCGCGCTCAAACCAGTTGCTGGAGCCAGCGAGGTCGGTGCAGGCGGCGGCGATCAGGCCGCCGGTGCAACTCTCGGCGGTGGCCAGTAGCCAGCCATTTTTAAGCATCAAATTGGCCACCAGTCCTTGTGGAATGGGCGCAACTAGCTCCTTTTTTGATAGCATGTTCGAATTCACCAGAAGCGCCATACGGCAATCACCAGCAGCGTGCAAAACGCAGCCACCAGATCGTCCAGCAAAATGCCGAAGCCGCCGCGGGCATTGAAGCCCTTGAAGGCCTGGTCAGCCCAAGCCACCGGGCCCGGCTTGACCGCGTCAAAAAACCGGAACAACACAAACGCCACCAGCTGGCCGCCCCAACCGGCCGGCGTGACCAGCCACAAGACCAGCCAGAAGGCCACCACCTCGTCCCAGACAATGCTGCCGGGGTCCAGCACGCGCATGTTTTTGGCCGTCACCGTGCAGGCCCACCAGCCGACCAGCAGCGCGGCCGCAATCACCAGCCCCATCTGCGCGGTACCCAGCCAGGGCGCCATCACCATAAAGGCCAGCCAGGCCCACAAGGTACCGGCGGTGCCGGGGGCGACCGGACTCAGCCCCGCGCCAAACCCCAAGGCAATCAGGTGCGCCGGGTGCGAAAACATGAAGCCGGCCGTAGGCCGCCGAACAGGGGGTAGCGCAGACGGCTCGGGAGCGGGATGAAAAGCGGGCAGGTCGGTCAAAGGGTTCATGAGGTCTGGTGTTGGGTCAGGGTTTCGATCTGGCCCTGGCTATCGGGCCCGGTCGATCCAAGCCTTGATTATGGTCAGCCCGGGCGGCTGCGGCCCAAGCCGGGTCTGGACCTGCCAGTGTGGCACGAACTGGCGTCTTATTCTGTCGCCGGCGGCCGCGCGCTGGGGTCGCTACCGTCGAGCACTGCCTGCAGCGCAGCATCGAAGGCCTGCGCCTGCTCAAACTGCACCCAGTGCCCGGCGCCCTCAATCCACTGCAGCCCTTTGAATTCGGGCGCCGAGCCCAAAGCCTGGACCAGTGCCTCCTGCCGCTGGCGGTAAAGCGCGTCTTCGCGGCCATAGATGGCATGCACCGGGCAGTGCACCTTGGTCAGCGCCCGCGCCAGGGCGTCGGTGTAAGCCAGCGTGCGCCCTTTCATGCGGTCGCGCCGCGTGTTGTCGGTGTGCACCCGCAGCGCCAGCGCGCTGATGGCTTCGGGACGGTGCAGCATCATCGCAGCGAGGTTCTTCCGGTGGATCGCTTCTTTTTCACCGGGGTCGCTGAGATGGCGCCAGGGGGTGAGCGTGACGGTGTTTGGCAACGCCACACCAAGGCCGGCCGCGCCCACGAGCACCAGGCGTGCCACGCGCGCCGGAAACTGCGCCGCCAGAAAACCGGCCACCATGCCGCCGAAAGAAAAAGCCACGAGGTCACAGGCGCCGTTGCCCCGCAAAAGCTGCAAACCAGTTTCCACCGGCGCGACCAGAGCATCGGCGTCTGTCCCCGTGCGCGGGGCGGCCGAGTCGCCAAAGCCCGGCAGGTCGGCCGCAATCACCTGCCGCCCCGCGCGGACCAGAGGCTCGATGTTGCGCAGCCAGTGCGTCCAGCTGCCGCTGCCGCCGTGCAGCAACACCACGGGAACCGGGTCGGGCCCGGGGTGGCCAGGTTCCGGACGCCAAAGATGCCAGACCATGGCGCCGTCGCCGCAGGGGGTTTCAAGCCGGGTGGCGCTGGCCAGCAGGCGCTGGATGTCAGGGGGCAGGTCGGTAGCGGGTGCGGTAGTCATCAGAGCTTTATACCTGCCTGGCTGCCGGCCAGCGCTTCGGCGGCGCGTGGCCGGCCTGTCAGGCAAAGTGGTCGAAAGATGGGAAATGGCTGGGTACGTTCTGGCCGGAGGCATCGATCATCCTCAATCCGGCGGTTTTCTCGATGCAGCCGACACGCGTTACCGTCGTGCGCGCCTTTTGCGCCGCGGCCTGCACCGCCAGCCTGGCCGAGGCCGGCGCCGTGAAGGCGAGTTCGTAGTCGTCACCGCCTGCGAGCACATAGCCGATTTGATTTTCAAGGGAAATATTGCCAATATCCCATGCGGGATGGGCGCAAGCAGCTATTAAAGTTATAGCAATTGAGGTGTCAATGCAGGCCCCCACAGCGGACGCCCTGAGGATGTGGCCGAGGTCACCAAGCAGGCCGTCGCTGACATCGATGGCGGCGCTGGCCACCCCGCGCAGACCCAGGCCGAGCTCCACCCGCGGCGTCGGTTGCTCCAGGCGCAGGCGGGCCGGCGCCAGCAGCTCGGCGGGCAACGGCGTCTTGTTTCGAAGGGCATCCAGCGCCAGCCGCGCGTCGCCCAGCGTGCCACTGACATACACGTCGTCACCGGCCTGGGCACCGGAGCGCAGCAGGGCTTGCCCTTGGGGGACTTCGCCAAACACCGTGATGCAAATGTTCAGCGGCCCCTGCGTGGTGTCGCCGCCGACGAGTTCGCAGCCATGGGCATCGGCCAGAGCCAGAAGCCCGCGCGAAAACGCCGCCAGCCAGGCTTCGTCGATGTGCGGCAAGGCGAGGGCCAGCGTGAAGGCGAGCGGCTTGGCGCCGCAGGCTGCCAGGTCGCTGAGGTTGACCGCCAGCGCCTTGTGCCCGAGCGTGAACGGATCCACGTCGGCAAAAAAATGCCGTCCTTCGACCAGCATGTCGCTGGAGATTGCCAGCTGCATGCCGGGCGCTGGCTGCAGCAGCGCGCAGTCGTCGCCAACGCCCAGTACGGCGCGCGTCGTGGGACGTGTGAAGTAGCGTGCAATCAGGTCGAATTCACCCATGGGCTTGAGCATAACGGGTGATGGCGTTGCTGTTGTGATTTGCCTGCTGGCCGGGTCTCGCCCCGGCGGGGAGTTTTTGGGGTCAGAGCCCAAATTCGCCGAGCCGATGGCTCGCCCGGAGGGTGCGGTGCCATGCACCGCAGCGAGATTGGTGTCTGACCCCAATAACTCGCGCTTGCGGCTTGCCTTTGGCAGTAGATCTATCTCCCCACTCCCACCCCTAGCCCCTCCCTCGCCCCGCTGGGCGATGGGAGGGGGACTTCATTTGGGCGTGTGTGCTCAACGAAGTAACTCAATGACGGTCTCTTTGAAAGACCGACAAGGACGCGCCACGGCGAGTCCTGTCTCCCCGTATTTCTGACTTCAACCACATTCTGTATGCGCTGAGGAGGGAGTGCAAGCTCTGCCGACCAGTCCAGACAGTCTGAGAAGCGTGACCTACATCGGCAGGCCGCGAAATTTCAGCGCGGCCTGGCGAATCACTTCGGCCAGCAGGCGTTCGCGCGTCTGCAGTTCGCGCAGCCAGCGGGCGTCGTTGTTGGACAGCTCAACACTGCTGCGCAGCAGGTGAATGCCGCCGCTGGCGCCCAGCGGGCCGGCGTGCGGGGCTAACTTGTCCATCGTCATCAGAATGTGGTCGCGCAAGGCCATGTGTTCTCCGGTGGCCGGGTCGACGTAGACCGCCTCCAGCCCGAAGCGGCAGGCCTGAAAGCGGTTGTAGTTGTAGACCAGGTAATCGTCTTCGGTCGGCATGAAGGGCTGGTCGTTCATGAACCAGGATGCCAGCGACTGCACATACGCAGACAGCGCCGCCGCCCGTCCTACGGTCAACGGCGTGTCGAAGACTCGGATTTCGATGGTGCCGAACTCCGGCTTGGGCCGAATGTCCCAGTAAAAGTCCTTCATGCTTTTGACCACGCCGGTGCGTGTCATCTTGTTGAAATACACCGAGAACTCGTCCCAGGTCAGTGCCAGCGGCGCGCGGCCCGACAGCGGAAACGCAAACACCGAATTCAGCCGCGCCGAGTCAAAGGCGGTGTCCTGCCCCTGCACGTAAGGCGACGAAGCGGACAACGCAATGAAGTGGGGAATGTAGCGCGACATCCGGTGCAGCGTCAGCAATGCCGTGTCCGCGTCGGGGCAGCCCACATGCACATGCTGCCCGAAAATCGTGAACTGCTTGGACAGGTAGCCGTACAGCTCGGACAGCTCGCGAAAACGCGGCTTGTCATAAATGCGGCGTTCGTGCCACTGCTGAAAGGGGTGGGTGCCACCGCCAACCACAGCGATATTGAGCTTGTCCGCAGCTTTGACCAGCGCGTCGCGAATTTGCGTGAGCTGCCCCAGCACCTCTGTTGAAGACTGACAGACACCGGTCGAGATCTCAATCATGCTGGAGGTCATCTCGGGCACGATGCTGCCGGGCAGCGGGATCTTGCTCATCAGGCGCAGCATGTCCTCGGCATACGGGGCCAGGTCGTAGTCGTGGGTGTTGACGAGCTGCAGCTCCAGCTCGACGCCGAGGGACAACGCAGCGGATTTCTGGAAGGGCTCAAGGCCGATCGGCGCCTGCGGGTGATCAGCTTGCTTAATCACGGAGTTCACCGGCAGAGGTGCTCAGGGGTTCGGGCGTCCAGGGCTTGGAGCTTTCCCCGGCGCGGTAGATGGCGAAGGTGGCTAAAACCGCACCCAACACCTCCATCAACAAAATTGCCGGCAGTGCAATGCTGGCAATGCGCGGACCCAACGATGCCGAGGACGTGACAAACTGCGAGACCAGCAGCAGCGCCACCGACGACATCGGCGACATTGCGCAACCAACCCACAACGCCTGTGTCCAGCTGGCGCCACTGCCCACATTGCCAAGCGCCACGCCGACAATTTTGGCGAGCATTCGCGCCACGACCAGCGCGGCGACCAGCCCGGCCACCGGGCCGCTCCAGTCAGCCTGCGCGGCCACCACCGACACCAGCACAAACATCAGCATGGTCAGCATCGCCGATGCGGTGCCCATCTGCCGTGGCCAGGACCAGGGGCGCGGATTGAGCTGTTTAAGCAGCATGCCGCCGAGCAGCGCGGCCAGCGGCGCCGAGCCGCCAAAGTGGGCGGCCAGCGCCGCCCCAGCGGCAATCATGGCCAGCAACAAAATGGCCGTGTTCTCGCTGGTCGGGCTCATCACGCGCAGCGCCGAGCGCAAGGCCAGCGCCAGTCCGGCGCCCACCACCACCGACAGGCCCAGCACCACCGCGACCGGGTAGAGCGTACCCGTCAAACTTTGCTCGCCGCGGTCCATTATCCCGGCTCGGGCGCTGCAAAGTGTCAGCGCATACAGCGTGCTCAGGGTTGAAAGCACCATCGCGCGCTCGGTCACGGGGCCAGAAGCGCGGGTATCCATGATGACCCGCGACAGCACGGCCGGCGAGGCAGCCATGGCCAGCAACCCCAGCGGCTCCGCCACGGCTTCACGCACACCGAGAAAGGTCAGTGCCCAGTAAACGCAGCCAAAAGTCAGGGCCGACTCGGCCAGGCTTTGCACCAACACCATGGGGTTGTGGCGGAACCAGCGCAGCGGAATCCGCCCGCCCGCCTCGAACAGCACCACGGCCACCCCCAGTTCCAGCAAGAACAGGCCAATGCCCTGCAACGGCCAGGCTGCGCCGCTAAAACCGGCCAGGCCGGCAAATGCGCCGACCAGCGAATAACCGACGACTTTGGGCAGGCCGCCATAGCGCTGCAACAGATGGCCGGTCAGCGCGGCCAGTGCCAGCAATATCGACCACTGGACGGTGGGCAAACCGGCTGAGGGTTTGATCCATTCGGCCCAGAAGGCCATCAGCTCATTCATGAAGGGGGAGTCTCCGCGGTTTAAATGCAGTCTGCATCGCCGCAGCAATGGCTGCGCGGCGTGTTACTCGGAGGGAGGGGCCGTCGACGTCCCCGGGGTTGGCCGACACGGCAATGCCTTTGCCAATTTATAGCACTTTACGAACGCTACCCATAGAACAAGCACGGCGATCACACTGAGATTGCGCCGCCCGCCCAATGACCGCCGGCGATCAGGCAGGAACAAAAAAACTTTTGGGCTGGCTGCGCCAGCGGGCCCAGATCGCAGCGCGGATGCGGGCGCGGTCCCCACCACTGACGTTATGGGCCTGCAGGGCGAGCCGGAAGGCCAGGTAAAAACTCACGCCAAGGTTGAGCGCTCCGATCAGCGGGATGGCGGCAACACACCACCACCAATCCGCTTCCCGCAGCACGTCCCAGCCCAGCGCGGCGGCGGCAGCGGCATGAACAGCTCGGTCGCGTTCGTGGTTTCAGGCGTGCCGGGCAGCAGTTGGTAACGCAGCCGTTCCCCCAGCTCGCTTAAAAATGCAGAGCGCGGCGCAAACCCGAAATCGGCAAACAAGGGTGTGGCATCGACCGTGCTGACCAGTGTTCGCCAGCCGCTGTGCAGCTTGGCCTGAAACCCGGGTCGGGCCTGCGCCGCATCCAGAAAAAGCTGCCCCCGGGACAGGGCCACCTGCGGGTTGCTGGCGTCGCCCCGATCCAGTCCAGCAGCCCGATCAGCCAGAGGTGGCGACTGGCGAGCTCGGCCGCTGGCTCGAGCAGGTCCAGCAACTGGGCCAGGTTGCGCATGCGCGGTGACCGAATCAGTGCAGCACCCGAGTGCCGGCGCCGCTGCCAGGGCCGGCAGCGTCGCCGGCGTCCAGCACGAACATCGGAATGGCCGCCTCAAAACGCTCGCCGTCTTCGGCGACAAAAAAGAAGCTCCCATGCATGGTGCCGGCCGGCGTGCGCAGGCGCGAGCCACTGCTGTACTGGAAGGACTCGCCGGGCTTGAGCAGCGGCTGGTGGCCGACCACGCCCAAGCCCTTGACTTCCTGGGTGTGACCCTGGGCGTCGCTGATGATCCAGTGGCGCGAAATCAGCTGTGCCGCCACCGCGCCGGTGTTGGTGATCGTCACCGTGTAGGAAAATCCATACACGTTGTCTTCGGGCGCGGATTGCTCGGGCAGGTAGCGCGGCAGGACTTCGCAGGAAAATTGGTATTTCGACATGGCTTTGGCTAGAGTAGGACCCATGTTAACCGTCCTCCTGATGGCGTGTGCCGGGGCACGGCGCACGCTTGCTGCGACAATCTCTGCATGAGTCAAACTACGTCACCGGTGTACCGGATTGCCCCTTCCATTTTGTCGGCCGATTTCGCGCGCCTGGGTGAAGAACTCCAGGCCGTGATCGCCGCCGGCGCCGACTGGATTCATTTTGACGTGATGGACAACCATTACGTGCCCAACCTGACCTTCGGCCCCATGATCTGCAGCGCCTTGAAGCCGCACGCCAAGAGGGCCGACGGCACGGCGGTGCCAATTGATGTGCATCTGATGGTGCAACCGGTTGATGCGCTGGCCGTGGCCTTTGCCGACGCTGGCGCCGACCTGATCAGTTTTCACCCCGAGGCCTCCAGCCATGTGCACCGCAGCGTGCAGGCCATCAAGGCCAAAGGCTGCCAGGTCGGGCTGGTTTTCAACCCCGCCGCGCCGCTGGACGTGCTGGACTGGGTCATCGAGGACATCGACCTGATCCTGATCATGAGTGTCAACCCCGGTTTTGGCGGCCAGAGCTTTATTGACTCGGCCCTGCGCAAGATTGAGCAGGCGCGCAAACGCATCAGCGCGTCGGGCAAGGACATACGTCTGGAAGTGGACGGTGGCATCAAGCGCGAGAACATCGCGCAGGTGGCCGCGGCCGGCGCTGACACCTTTGTGGCCGGCAGTGCAATTTTCGGCAAGCCCGACTACAAAGTGGCGATCGACGCGATGCGGGCAGAGCTGGCGAAGTGATGCAGGGCCGGCCTCCAGGCCGCCAGCTTCACGAACAAATTGAAGGCATGGTCCATCGCATCGAAAGCGTCGAAACCTTGACGCTTGAACGCTCAAAAGAGGAGACCCGGCAGACCGCCCAGACGGTCAAGCTGTTGATCCTGTCAGGCGGCCTGATTTCGCTCAGGGTCCTGGCATGGGCGATCTTGATGATCACTCGATCACCGGCCAAACAACGCCGCATTGAGGAGCAGCGATTACTTCAAGGCCTGCGTCGGGCCATTGAAAGCCGGCGCGGCCGCACAAAGGGGGCACCCGCTTGAGCGCTGCAGAAATTTTTCGCTGGAATCATCGCGCTTTTGATGCTGCCATCGTTGATCTTGATGGCACCATGGTGGACACCCTGGGTGACTTTGTGGTTGCCCTGAACCGGATGCTGGCCGATCTGTCGCTGCCACCGGTCAACCGGGCGGCGGTTGAGCCGCTGGTCGGCAAGGGCTCCGAGCATTTGATTCAGGCCATCCTGGATCATGTATTAAAAACGGCAGCGGCCCTTGAAGCACGGGCGCAGTCAGCTATTAATTTTGAAGCAGACAGCGCGCGGCTTTTCCCCGCCGCCTGGACCAGTTACCAGCGCCATTACCTGGCGGTCAATGGCCAGCATGCCCGCGTCTACCCCGGTGTGGTTCAGGGCCTGCAACAGCTGCAAAGCCAGGGCCTGAAACTGGCCTGCCTGACCAACAAGCCGACCGCGTTTGCCGTGCCCCTGCTCAAAGCGAAGGGGTTGGACGGCTTTTTCACCCAGGTGTTTGGCGGCGATTCATTCGAGCGCAAAAAGCCCGACCCGTTGCCGCTGCTCAAAACCTGCGCGGCGCTGGGAAGCTTCCCCGCGCGGACCCTGATGGTGGGGGACTCCAGCAACGACGCTCTAGCCGCCCGTGCTGCGGCTTGCCCGGTGCTGCTGGTGACCTATGGCTACAACCATGGGGAACCAATACGGGACGTGGATGCCGATGGCTTTATCGACTCGCTGGCTCAATTGGGCGGGCAAACATGACAACAGGCGTGCGGCCCCGTTAGGACCGGGGTAAGCCGAGGCGCTCAGGCCGCTTTTCCGAGCAGGGCGTCCTTGAGTTTCCAGTCGGCCGGATTCTGACCCAGCCAGATACGCATCAGCGAACGGTGGATGCCACAGCGCCCCAGGCCAGCAGAAGACCCACCGCACCCGCCATGCATTGCTTTGCCAAAGTCATCTTGGTCTCCAAAAAAAGAACGATCATTCGCTTATGCGGGGGAGTTTGAAGCCAGACCGAGGCCATCACAACAGGGTTGGCGAGATAAGCATGACTACCAGTTGCCCCGGCGGAGTCCTGGCAATTTTGGCTTTGCTACACTTTGGACTCCTATGTTCATTCACCGCATCATTCAAACAGGTAGCAGCGACCGGGGAGCCTGGCCCTGGCGGGCCTGACCGCTGTCGCTTGTCGCGGCCTGCCCGCCTCTGCCGCCCGGCGAGCGTCGTTGATGCACTCATGCCCAGCGCACGGGTACCGCAGCCCTGTATTCGGGGCCTTATGAATGAGGGGTGGCAACGCCGTTAGCGTATGTCCACCCGTGAAGGAACCAGCCGTGATTACTGAACTTGAATTTAAAAGCCTTGCGCTGCAAGGCTACAACCGCATTCCGCTGATGGCGGAGGCGTTTGCCGATCTCGAAACCCCGCTCTCGCTTTATCTCAAACTGGCGCATTCCAAAGACGGCGGAAAATTCAGTTTTTTGCTGGAGTCTGTTGTTGGTGGCGAGCGTTTTGGCCGCTACAGCTTTATCGGTCTGCCGGCCCGCACCTTGGTGCGCGCCACCGGTTTTGGCGCCGACGTGCTGACCGAAGTCGTCAAGGACGGGCAGGTGACCGAGAGCTCGCGGCAGAACCCGCTCGACTTTATCGCCGCCTACCAAAAACGCTTCCAGGTTGCCTTGCGTCCCGGCTTGCCGCGCTTTTGCGGTGGGCTGGCCGGCTATTTCGGTTACGACACGGTGCGCTACATCGAGAAAAAACTCGAAACCTCCTGCCCACCCGACACGCTGGGCTGCCCGGACATCCTGCTGCTGCAATGTGAAGAGCTGGCCGTGATCGACAACCTCTCGGGCAAGCTGTATTTGATTGTCTATGCCGACCCAGCCCAAGCCGAAGCCTACGCGAATGCCAAAAAACGCCTGCGCGAACTGCGGGAGCAGCTCAAGTATTCGGTCAGCGCTCCCGTGGTCAAGCCCTCCCAGGGCTACCCGGCCGAACGCGACTTTGCCAAGGCCGACTACATCGCCGCCGTCGAACGCGCCAAGGAACTGATTTCCGCCGGTGACTTCATGCAGGTGCAGGTCGGCCAGCGCATCAAGAAGCGCTACACCGAGTCGCCACTGAGTCTGTACCGCGCGCTGCGCTCGCTCAATCCCAGCCCCTATATGTATTACTACCACTTCGGCGATTTCCATGTGGTGGGCGCTTCACCGGAAATTCTGGTGCGGCAGGAAAAAACCGAGGACGGACAAAAAATCACCATTCGCCCACTCGCCGGCACCCGGCCGCGCGCCTCGTCGCCGGAAGCCGACAAGGCGGCCGAGCAGGAACTCATCAACGACCCGAAAGAGCGCGCCGAGCATGTCATGCTGAATGACCTGGCCCGCAATGACATTGGCCGGATTGCCAAAACCGGCAGCGTCAAGGTGACCGAAGCTTTTTCGGTGGAGCGTTACAGCCATGTGATGCACATTGTCAGCAATGTCGAAGGCGTATTGCTGGACGGCATGACCAATATGGATGTTCTCAAAGCCACCTTCCCGGCCGGCACCTTGACGGGCGCGCCCAAGGTGCATGCCATGGAATTGATTGACCAACTGGAGCCGACCAAACGCGGTCTCTATGGCGGGGCCTGCGGTTACCTCAGTTACGCGGGCGATATGGATGTAGCGATTGCGATCCGCACCGGCATCATCAAGGACCAGACGCTGTATGTGCAGGCCGCAGCCGGCGTGGTGGCAGATTCGGTACCCGAGCTGGAGTGGAAAGAAACCGAGGCCAAGGCGCGCGCCTTGCTGCGGGCGAGCGAGCTGGTTGAGGAGGGCCTGGAATGAGCGCCGCACAAAGCGCCGTCCGCGTGCTGACAAGCGTGGCGCTCAGGCAATTTTCCGCCGGACCCATCCAAGGAAAATTAGCGCCCCTGGGGGGAAGCGCACTGCGCGAACTGAAAAACGGGGGGGCTATGGCATGAAACTCCTGATGATCGACAACTACGACAGTTTCACTTACATCCTCGTCCAGTACTTTGGCGAGCTGGGGGCCGAGGTCGAAGTCTTCCGCAACGACGAAATCACGCTCGAAGGCATCGCGGCCCGGACACCGGATCGGCTGGTGGTCTCGCCCGGCCCCTGCTCGCCGGCCGAGGCCGGTATTTCGGTGGCGGCCATCCAGCACTTTGCCGGAAAGCTGCCGATTCTGGGGGTCTGCCTGGGCCATCAGGCGGTAGGTGCGGCGTTTGGCGGCAAGATCATCCGCGCGCAACAGCTGATGCACGGCAAAACCAGCGTCATCAGCACCACGCAGGAGGGCGTGTTTGCGGACCTGCCGGCGCAGTTCACCGTCAACCGCTACCACTCGCTGGCGATTGAAAAGTCCTCCTGCCCGGATGTGCTGGCGGTCACGGCGTGGACCGACGACGGTGAGATTATGGGTGTTCGCCACAAGGAGCTGGCTATCCAGGGTGTGCAATTCCACCCTGAATCAATACTCACCGAACACGGCCATGCGATGCTCAAAAACTTCCTGGCGCAGCGCGCGTAAGCGCAGCGAACAATTGCTATTAAAATAATAGCTATATGCGCACACCACATAAGGGCTAAAGGCCGAAATGATCGAAACTGTTGACCTGAGGAGCGACACTGTCACGCAGCCGACGGCCGCGATGCGCGCCGCCATGCAGGCCGCCGCGCTGGGCGACGATGTCTTTGGCGACGACCCCAGCGTGAACGCGCTGCAGGACAAGATCGCGGGCATGCTGGGTTTTGAGGCCGCGCTGGTTGTGCCCACCGGCACTCAAAGCAATCTCTGCGCGATTTTGAGCCATTGCCAGCGCGGCGACGAATACATCGTGGGACAGATGGCGCACTGCTACCGCTGGGAAGGCGGCGGTGCGGCGGTGTTTGGCAGCGTGCAGCCGCAGCCGCTGAACCACCAGGCCGACGGCACTTTGTCGCTGGCTGACCTTGAAGCGGCCATCAAGCCCGATGACGCGCATTTCGCGCGCACCCGCTTGCTGGCGCTTGAAAACACCCTGGGCGGTAAGTTGCTGCCCTTCGATTATGTGCAGCAGGCCACGCAACTGGCTCAAGCCAAGGGCTTGAGCCGGCATCTGGACGGTGCACGCCTTTTCAATGCCGCAGTGGCGCAAGCCACGCAACGCCGAAGTGAGCGCTCCGCCGCCGGGCCGCCCCAAGGCGGGGCAGCCCCTTCGGGGGGCAGCGACCCACACGAAGTGGGCGCGCGTGGGGGCGCCGTCCTTGAAGCGCGTCGCATCGCCCAGTGCTTTGACAGCGTCTCGGTCTGCTTCAGCAAGGGCTTGGGTGCGCCCGTCGGTTCGGCGCTGTGCGGCACGCGTGAATTCATTGCGCGGGCGCACCGCATCCGCAAGATGGCGGGGGGCGGCATGCGCCAGTCCGGCATGCTCGCCGCGGCGGCATCGCATGCACTCGACCACCACGTCGAGCGGCTGGCGCAGGACCATGCGCTGGCAAAGCGGCTGGCGGACGGGCTGGCGGGCATGGAAGGCTTGCAGGTCGAAGACCCCCAGACCAACATCCTGTTTGTCGATTTGACGGGGGCGGCCAGGACGCAATCTGCAGCTTTGCTCCAGCACCTTCAGGACCACGACATTCAAGCGACGGGCCTGTACCGCCTGCGCTTTGTCACACACCTGGGTGTGGACGCCGCCGGCGTGGACCGCGCGGTGGCAGTGATCCGCCAGTTTTTCAACGCCTAGCTTGAAGGTGCAGGTGCCGCGCACATGGATATCAATCATCTCCTGCTCTTTGTGGCTGCCGGCTTGCTGCTCAACCTGACCCCCGGCCCGGATGTGCTGTACATCGTGACAAAGGCCTTGCGCTCGGGCGCCCGCGCTGGCGGGGTGGCGGCTTTGGGCATCACGGCAGGCTGCTTTGTACACATTTTTGCGGCGGCCCTTGGCGTGAGCGCGCTGATGGCGGCGTCCGGCACCGCGTTTACCGTCCTCAAGTGGGTGGGGGCGGCCTATCTTGTTTACGTCGGCCTGCGCATGCTGCTGGCGCGCCAGCCCGCCGGCGGCGAATCGTACGCGATGAATTTTGTGGCTTCTGGGGCCCGACATGCGGGCGTTTCAGCCTTAAAAAGCATATTTTTTCAGGGCTTCTGGACCAATGCGCTTAATCCCAAGGTCGCCTTGTTCTTTCTGGCTTTTGTGCCGCAGTTCATCGCGCCCGGCGTCGAGAACAAGCCGCTGGCGTTTTTGCTGCTTGGCCTGCTGTTCAATTTCAAC
>JBKJZS010000480.1:0-2648 GCA_046714915.1 Polaromonas sp.
GAGGAGATGCTGGCTGGCGGCGCGCCGGTCGGCGCCCACTGGATAGCTGATCGCCAGAGTGGGCTTCAGATTTTGCGCCATGGCAGTGAGCGGGCGCGAAAACTGATCCTTCCGAAGATCGTGGCCGGCGAGTGTTTTTTTGGCATAGGGATGAGCGAGCCAGACTCTGGTTCCGATCTGGCTGCGGTTCGCACCCGCGCGATCAAGGTCGAGGGGGGGTGGGCCATCACCGGAACCAAGGTGTGGACCAGCAATGCCCATCGCGCGCACTACCTGATTGCGCTGGTGCGCACCGAGCTGAAAAGCGATGACCGGCACGCCGGCCTGACGCAGTTCGTCATCGATCTTTCCAGAGCCGGCGTGAGCGTGCGGCCGATCCACAACCTCTACGGAGGTCACGACTTCAATGAGGTGGTGTTCGACAATTACTTCGTGGAAGATGACATGGTGGTCGGCAATGTCGGCGAAGGCTGGAAGATGGTGACCGGGGAACTGGCCTTCGAACGATCTGGTCCGGACCGGTATCTGAGCACCTATCAACTGCTGCTGGAATCGATGCGGGCACTTGGCCCGAATCCTGATGATCGCGGTGCCAATGAAATCGGCCGCTTTGTCGCTCATCTCACGGCGCTGCGCCGGATGTCGACATCGATTGCCGGAATGCTTGAGCGCGGCGAGCAGCCAACGGTCGAGGCGGCGCTACTCAAGGACATCGGCACCGCGTTCGAGCGCGAAATTCCCGAGAGATTCCGACATGTGATTCCCACCGAACCGACACACAACGACGGCGAAAGTTACCCGGAATTGATGGGTATGACGATCCTGCGTGCGCCTGGATTCACCCTGCGCGGGGGTACGCCGGAGATTTTACGGGGAATGATTGCACGAGGACTGGGACTGCGATGAGCGACATGCAAAATGATTTGACCAATACGATTGATCGCATCTGCGCGACCTATTGCGACCGGACGATGCGCGCAGCTGCTGAGGCGGGTCAATGGCCAGCCGCTTTGTGGCAAGCGCTGGATGAGGTTGGCCTGGTGCGCGCTGCGCTGCCCGTAGATTCTGGCGGTGCCGGACTGGAGTTCGGCGACGCCATGTTGGCCCTGCGCCGGACCGCCTACCATGCGGTCCCGGTACCCTTGGCGGAGACCATGCTGGCGGGAAGACTTTTGGTTGCGGCCGGGCTGGAGGTTCCAGAAGGCCCATTGACCGTTGCGCCGGTGGCCCGCGGCGACCGACTGGAACTTGCCAGGCTTGCCACTGGTTTGACGGTGTCGGGAACGGCCCACCGCGTTCCTTGGGGCAACCAGTGTCCGTACGTTGTCGTCGCTGCCGAGCTCGACGGGCGGGCAATGGTTGGCCTGGTCGCGACCGAAGGTTGTGCGGTCGGTGTTGAGAGGAATCTGGCCGGAGAACCTCGGGTGATGCTGAAGTTTGAAAACGCACCGCTCATCGCGGCCGCTGCACTCAGCGGTGCTGCGCAGCGCCTCGAGTTGGAGGGTGCCCTTTATCGCAGCGTGCAGATGACCGGTGCCCTGGAGCATACGCTTGAATATTCGTTGCAGTATGCGAACGAGCGAGTGCAGTTCGGGCGTCCCATCGGCAAGTTCCAGGCGATACAGCATATGCTCGCCCTGCTCGCAGGTCAGGTCGCTTCATCGACCGCGGTGGCCGATGCGGCGGTGGAGGCGTCGCGCGACGTGGCGAACGAATTCGCAGTCTCCGTGGCCAAGTCGCGGGTCGGCGAGGCGGCCGGCAAGAGCGCCGAAATTGCGCATCAGGTACACGGGGCGATGGGCTACACCCACGAGCACAACCTTCACTACACCACGCGCCGCCTGTGGTCCTGGCGCGATGAGTTCGGCAACGAAAGCTACTGGCAGTGCCGCCTCGGCCGCGTGGTTGCGGCGAAAGGGCCGGAGGCGCTCTGGCCCATGCTGACGGGGCTCTAGTACTGCAACCCGAAAATATCGAAGCATGAAAGCTTGTCTTCGCACCCATGGCAGCGTTGCAACCCTTGCGAAGGCGTACAGCCTTCGCTGCGGCTTGCGCCTTGCCCTGGGTACGAATCCTTCACTTTCATTATGTTTCGCTACTTCCGGGTTGCAGTACTAGCGGCTGTCAGAGGGATACACGCTTGGTCATTCAGCGGCGAATGAAGCCGACGATATATTTAAAGGAGACGGTATGAAAAAGATATGGTTGTTGTTTGCCGCGACGCTGTCGATGACGTCAGTTGCGCTCGGCCAGTCGAAAGACTATCCAAATCGCGCCGGAAAAATCATTGTGCCGTTCACTGCGGGCAGCGGTTCAGACACCGCAGCCCGCTTTTTCGGTGACCAGCTTTCCAATAGCCTGGGTCAGACTTTCGTGGTCGAAAATCGTCCTGGCGGCAGCGGGACGATCGCGGTCATGACCGTTAAAAATGCTCCGCCCGACGGCTACTCGATTCTTCTGGCGAGCAATTCACCGATGTCGGTGAATCCGGTGATGGTGAAGGATCTGCCCTACGACCCGACCAAGGATCTGAAACCGCTGTACGGACTGACCCGCGGCATGAGCGGATTCGTCGTGACCGTCGACTCGAAGCTCAAGACCCTGGCTGACCTCGTCAGCGCTGCGAAGAACAGCCAGCAACCCATGAG
>JBKJZS010000481.1:0-1198 GCA_046714915.1 Polaromonas sp.
GCGTCTGGCCGCCGATCAGGTCGGTGAAAGCCGGCGCGATGCCGCGGTAGGGAATGTGCACCATGAAAGAATTGACCTGCTGCTTGAACAGCTCCATCGTCAGGTGCGTCAGCGATCCGGCGCCGGCCGAGCCGTAGCTCAGCTTGCCGGGGTTCTTCTTCAGGTACTCGATAAATTCCTTGACATTGGTGACCGGCAGCGCGGCATTGACCACCAGCACGTTGGGCGTGCCGCCAATCATGCCGATCGGTGTGAAGTCCTTGATCGCGTCGTAAGGCAGTTTGCGGGTTGCCGGGCTGGTGCCGTGGGTCGCCACAAAGCCCTGCATCAGCGTGTAGCCGTCGGGCGCGGCACGCGCCGTGGCCTGGCTGGCAATCACGCCGCCGCCGCCGCCCAGGTTCTCAACGATAAAACTTTGCTTGAGCAGATTGCTCCAGCGCTCCGTCACGGTGCGGCCGATCATGTCGCTGCCGCCACCGGCTGATACCGGCACGATGTAGCGTATCGGCTTGGAGGGGTAGGCGGCTTGCGCCAGCGAAAGGCCGGGCAGGCCCAGCAGCGCGGGGGCTGCCTGCAACAGGGTGCGTCGTTTCATGGTCTTGTCTCCAGTGATGGTTGGTGAGGGTGTGTTGATGGGATGGGTGGTTCAGGCGATGGCTGCTGTGGCATCGACCAGGCGGTGATAGGCGTCGCCCACGTGGCGGGACATCAGGGCCTCGCAGCGCAGCGGGTCGCCTTGGCGCACCGCCTGCACAATCTCCACGTGCTCGGCAATCGACGCCTGCATGCCGACGTCGTGCGACAGGTTTTTCAGGCGCGACAGATGGAGTTTTTGCACAATCCCGCGGTAGGTTTCTGTCAGTGACCGGTTACCGGCCGATTCCACAATCGCCCAGTGAAAACGCAGGTTTTCGCCGTAATAGCGCTGCACCTCGAACCGGCTGGCCGCGTCTTTCATCGCCTGCACGGAATCGTCCAGCACGGCCAGCAAGGCGGCTTTTTGGGGGCCGGGCAATTCCGCCGCATGGCGCCCGGAAAAACTGTCCAGCAGGCCGCGCATCTGGTACAGGTCACGAATTTCAGCGTCGTCCAGTTGGCGCACAAACACCCCGGAATGCTTGCGCGAAACCACCAGGCCGGAACTCTCCAGCTCGCGCAGGGCCTCGCGTACCGGCACGCGCGACACGCCGAGGCGGGC
>JBKJZS010000482.1:0-4992 GCA_046714915.1 Polaromonas sp.
ACCAACCTGATCGGCAACGCGTTGGTGGCACTGCAGGAGTGGCCTGAGGCGAAGCAGCAGTTGCTATCGAAAGTGAAGCTGTCCACACCCTATCAACAAGGGATGGAGCCCGATTTGACTGTTGAAATTGATGAATTTCTGCGTTTTGAGTCATCCAACCAGCTGAGCAACCGGCGCGCACTCAAGGCCTGCCAGGTCGGTGGGGTGGACCTGCCGGAAGGCGCGCTGCTAACCCTGTGCATCGGCGCGGCGAACCGCGACCCGGCGCAGTTTGCCAACCCGGAGCTGCTCGATCTGGCGCGGCAGAACAACCGCCACCTGGCCTTCGGCTTCGGGATCCACCAGTGCGCCGGCCTGAGCCTGGCTCGGCTGGAAGGCCGCATCGCCGTCGGGCGTTTTTTGCAGCGCTTTCCCGACTACCGGCTGACCGAAGCACCGCTGCGCGGTGGGCGCGCCCGCTTCAGGGGTTTTCTGAAAGCGCCATTTACGCTTGCCTGACAACTGGCTGGATGGCTGTGAGCCGTGTGGCTATCATCGGTACACAAACATCCTCCAGGAGCCAAGCCATGGACACCACCCCTTCCAGCGTTCCGCCGCCAGCAGACGCCAGGTCCTTCAGAAGTTTCGCCGAGTTCTACCCCTTCTACCTGACTGAGCACAGCAACCGCACCTGCAGGCGCCTTCACTTTGCGGGCTCCAGCCTGTCGCTGCTGTGCCTGGCCGCGCTGATCGCCACGCGCAACCCCTGGTGGCTGCTGGTCGGCCTGCTCTGCGGCTATGGTTTTGCCTGGGTGGGCCATTTCGTCTTTGAGAAAAACAAACCCGCGTCCTTCAAGCGCCCGCTGTACAGCTTCATGGGCGACTGGGCCATGTACAAGGACATCTGGCTGGGCAAGGTGAAGATGTGATGAATAACAGCCCCATCAACATGCAGATCGAGCCCAGGGTGGTGGACATTCTGTCTGCAATCACGACCGCCACCTTGACCACCCTGCTGCTCAAAAAAGGCCTGCGCAATGTCTGGCTGCGCGGCGCGGGCCCGCTGCGGGCCGGCCAGCCGCGGCTGGTGGGCCGGGCCTTTACCTTGCGTTTTGTGCCGGCGCGCGAAGACCTGGCGACGCCCGCGTCCTGGTCCGCGCCGATTTCGACGCGTGCTGCCATCGAAGACATGCCCGCAGGCTGTATTGCCGTGGTGGATGCGATGGGCGTCAGCGACGCCGGGATTTTTGGCGACATCCTGTGCGCCCGCATGCAAAAGCGCGGCGTGACGGCCCTGGTGACTGACGGCGTGGTGCGCGACAAGGCTGGCGTGCTGGGGACCGGTCTGCCAGTCTGGTGCAGCGGCGCCGCAGCACCACCCTCGCAGGCAGGCCTGACCGATGTGGACTGGCAGCGGCCCATTGCCTGCGGCGGCGTGGCTGTTTTCCCCGGCGACGTCGTGGTGGTCGATGATGACGGCGCGGTGCTGATTCCCGCAGCCCTGCTCGACGAAATGCTGGTCCTTGCGCCTGAACAGGAGCGGCTGGAAACCTGGATCATGGGCGAGGTGGACAAGGGCGTGGCCTTGCCGGGCCTGTACCCGCCGAACGCCGAGAACAAGGCGCGTTACGAGGCGGCGAAAAACGCCGGCAAATAGGTTTTGTCCGCAGGTTGTCGACTGCTATTATTTTCATAGCACGTCACGCAGGATGAGCGTCGAGAAACGGCCGTTTTCCCATAAATTTTTCATCGACGGGTCCTTGCCCAGCAACAACTGCTGCAGCAGCGGCTCAAGCGCCGTCGACGCCGGATCAGCCAGCAACACATAGCGCGCTTCGTGCGCATCGTCCGGGTCGCTCAACTGACCTATCCAGTCCAGCGCCATCAGGGTTCCCAGCACCGGTTGGAGCTGCAGCACATCGACCTGCAGGGCCTGCGCCAGCTGCGACCCCTCCAGCCCCATCCGGGCGGTGCCACGCGCCCTGTGCAGTTGCTGCAGAACCTCCACCGCCAGCTGAAATTGCCAGCCGTGCGCACTGCCGCGGCGCGCCACGCCGGCCAGCAGGCTGGGCAGGTAGGCCGCAATCACTGCGCCGAGCAGCACAATCACCCAGGCCACATAGATCCAGACGAGCAAAATAGGCAGGGTCGCGAATGCGCCATACACCAGCGAATAGGTCGGGACATTGCTGAGATAGAGGCCGAGCGCTTTTTTTGCCAATTCGATGCCGGCCGCCACAAACAGACCGCCTACCCAGGCGTGCGTCCAGCGGACAAAGGTATTGGGCACATAGTGGTACAGGGCGGCCATGCCGCCCGCCAGCATGAAAAACTGCAGGACATCCAGCACAAAGCGCAAGCCGTTGGGCAGGGTGCCGACCATGCCCTGCGAGGCGGAAATCACATACGAGGTGACAGCCAGGCTGGCGCCCAGCACGAGGGGCCCGAGCGTGATGGCGGCCCAGTAAATCAGCACCCGCTGCGCCAGCGGCCGCGGTTTCTTCACGCGCCAGATGCCGTTGAGCGTGCGGTCAATGGTCAGAATCAGCGCGATCGCTGTGCCCAGCAGGACCGCCAGGCCCGCCACGCCCAGTTTGTTGGCCTGCTTGGCGAACTGCGTCAGGTAGCCCAGCACCTGGCGTGAAATATTGTCGGGAATCAGGCTGTTGACGAGCCACACCTGCAACGCGCCCTGCAACTTGGAGAACATCGGGAAGGCGGTGAAGATGGCCAGCGCCACCGTGAAAAACGGTACCAGCGCAATGCTGGTGGTAAAGGTCAGGCTGCTGGCCGTCAAACCCATGCGGTCCTCGCGAAAACGCTGGCGCAGCGTGATGGCGGTGTAGCGCCAGGGGAAATGCGACAAATCAGTCAATAACTGCTGCAAAGACTGCTGGATTTTCATCCCCGGTATCATGCCATCGACATGAACATCAACACCACAACGCAGATTGACGCCACCCGCTGGCTGGCCCTGGGCAGCCTGAGTGCCTTGATCGTATTGGGACTGGCCTGGGAGCTGTGGCTGGCTCCGGTGCGCCCGGGCGGCTCGCTGCTGGCCCTGAAGGTGCTGCCGCTGTGTTTTCCGCTGGCCGGATTGCTGAAAAACCGCATGTATACCTACCGCTGGCTCAGCCTGATGGTGTGGCTTTATTTCACCGAAGGCGTGGTGCGCGCCTGGAGCGACAAGCCGCCCGGGAACTACCTGGCGATGATTGAAGTGGCGCTGTGCCTGCTGCTGTTTACCGCCTGCGCGATGCATGTGCGAATTCGACTGAAAAACGGCCTGAAAAAAGTCCAACCCGCCGCCTGAAGCTCATGGAAAAAATTCTCGATGTCCTGCGCCCCCTCGTTGGCGCGTCCCACGTCCTGTCTGAGGGCGACCTGTCGGCCGGGGAGCTCGACTGGCGCAAACGTTCGCGCGGCAAGGCGCTGGCCGTCGTCCGCCCCGGTAGTACCGCGGAAGTGGCGGCCGTCGTCAAGGCCTGCGCAGCGGCCGGCATCTCCATGGTGCCGCAGGGCGGCAACACCGGCCTGGTCGGCGGCTCCATTCCCGATGACTCCGGTCGGCAGGTCGTGCTAAGCCTGCAGCGCATGAACGCGGTGCGCGCCATCGACACGGCCAACCTGACCATGACCGTCGAGGCCGGCTGCATTTTGCAGACCCTGCAGGACACCGCCGAACATGCCGGTTTTTTATTCCCGTTGAGTCTGGCTGCCGAAGGTAGCTGCACGATAGGCGGCAACCTGGGCAGCAACGCCGGTGGCACGCAAGTCGTGCGCTATGGCAATGCGCGCGATTTGTGCCTGGGCCTGGAAGTGGTGACGGCGCAGGGCGAGATCTGGGAGGGCCTGTCCGGCCTGCGCAAAGACAACACTGGCTACGACCTGCGCGACCTTTTTATCGGTAGCGAAGGCACGCTGGGCATCATCACTGCGGCGACCCTGAAGCTTTACCCCATGCCGGCGGCGCAGCTGACTGCCTGGGCGGCCGTGCCATCCATGGACGATGCCGTCACGCTGCTCGGGCTGGCCCACCGCCACCTCGGCGCCGGCCTGACGGGTTTTGAAGTCATGGGCCAGTTCGCATTGAGTCTGGTGGCGCAGCATTTCCCGCAGCAACGGGTGCCGCTGTATCAAAACACGCCGTATTGCGTGCTTCTTGAAAACTCCGACCACGAGTCAGAGACCCATGCGCGTGAGCAGTTCGAGCGTCTGCTGGAAATGGCGATGGAGGACGGCTGCGTGACCGACGCCGTGGTCGCAGAAAACATCGCGCAGGCGCGCCAGCTCTGGCATGTGCGCGAAAGCATTCCGCTGGCGCAGGCGGAGGAAGGCCTGAACATCAAGCACGATATTTCGGTACCGGTGTCGCTGATTCCGGAATTCGTGCGGGTGACCGACCAGTTGCTCGACCGAGCCCTCCCCGGCGTGCGCCTCGTGAACTTCGGCCACCTGGGAGACGGCAACTTGCACTACAACGTGCAAGCCCCGAAAGACGGCGATGCCGCGGCCTTCCTGCGCGACCAGGAAGAACACGTCAACGCACTGGTCTACGACTCGGTGCAGAATTTCGGCGGTTCCATCTCGGCGGAACACGGCGTTGGCAGCCTCAAGGTGGGCAAGCTGGAGCAGCACAAATCTCCCGTCGCCCTGAGCATGATGCGCGCGATCAAGCGGGCGCTGGATCCCAACAACCTGATGAACCCGGGGCGCGTGCTGCGGATCTAGGTCGAGTGCAGCTCAGGGAGGACTGCCCGCCCTGTGCCCTCCATCGTTCAGGTCTCGGCGCAGATCGATGCACCGCTTTTGAACCTGGAAACGGCCGTTGGATGCGCCCGAGTGTGCCGTGATTGGCGTGCCAGGCAAGACGAGACAACGCAGTGGGCTCCTGCCCACAAGGCGGAGCAACGCAGCATGGCGCGTCAAGCGCGGTGCAATCGGGTGCATAGCGCTGTCACCCATAAGGTGAACGTGATCGAAGCGGAAAAAGTCAATGTGCATGCGGCTTTC
>JBKJZS010000483.1:0-1879 GCA_046714915.1 Polaromonas sp.
GCGTGTAGGGCACGACCAGACGTGGCACCACGCTGCCGTCGCTGCGCGTGACTTTCATCCACAGCGGCAGGTCGTCGCCGTAGTAGTCGCTGTCGTAAGTGAGCTGGCCATCGTCGGCCACCAGGCGCCGGGTGCGTGGGCTGTCACGGCCGGTGTACCAGCCCCGCGGACGTTGTCCCGTCATCTGCGTGATGATCTCCAGGCCCAGGCGCATGTGCTCGCGTTCGGTGGCTTCATCGACGCTCTGGTAATTGATCCAGCGCAGGCCGTGGCAGGCGATCTCATGACCCAATTCGACAAAGGCAGCGGTCAGCTCCGGGTGGCGTTGCAGCGCCATGCTGACACCAAACACCGTCAGCGGCAGCTGGCGTTTTTCAAACTCGCGCAGGATGCGCCATGCACCCGCGCGCGAGCCGTATTCGTAAATGCTTTCCATGCTCAGGTGCCGCTCGGGGTAACTGGGCGGGTTGGCCATCTCGGAGAGAAACTGCTCGGAACCGGCGTCGCCATGCAGCACCGAGTTTTCGCCGCCTTCTTCGTAGTTCAGCACAAACTGCAGGGCAATGCGGGCCTGGCCCGGCCATTGCGCGTGGGGCGGCGTGCGGCCGTAACCCACCATGTCTCGGGGGTATGTGGCCTCCACGCTTGCCACTGCGTGTGCCGCGCGAGGCCTTGCAGGCCGCGGCTCGCGAGACGCTTCGCCTCGGTCGCCTGTCCAAACCTGCTCAGGCAGGTTTGGAGCCGCAGGCTCCAGCCCCGGGGGGGCTAATCTTCCTTGGGGCGGCCCGGCGGCCAGACGGGTCGGTTTGTTCATGACAGCGCCATTGAAATATCGTTGATTGGCACCTTGCGCTCGAAGGTCAGGTTTTTTTCAACATGCTGCAGGTGTTCGTCCATCAGGCGCACCGCGCGCTGTTCATCCTTCGCGGCCAGGGCCTTGACGATCTCGGCATGTTCGTCGTTGGAGTGTTCGGCCGCGCTGGCGCTCTGGTACATCAGCGTGATCAACGAGCAGCGCGAAATCAGGTCGCTCAGCATCTGCGCCAGCACCTCGTTGCCCATCAGTTCGGCCATACGCACATGAAAGTCGCCCAGCAGCTCGGTGCGGCCAGATATATCCTGCCGCTCGACGGCCAATTTTTCCTGCGCCACATGGTCTTTCAGCGCCCTGATTTTGGCCGGCGTGACGCTGCGCACAAATGCGCGGGTCATTTCCGCTTCCAGCATGCGGCGTACCGCAAACACCTGCCGCGCCTCGGTCACCGAAGGCGCGGCCACAAAGGCGCCGCGTGCCGGCTCCAGCCGGATCAGCTGGTTCTGTGACAGCTGGAACAGCGCCTGCCGCACCAGCGTGCGCGAGACACCAAAGTGATCGGCCAGTTTTTGTTCGGCCAGCTTGGTGCCCGGGTGCAGCCGGTGCTCCACAATCGCCTTGGTCAGCGCTTCAACAATGGTGCTGGTGGTGGATGATTCCATGGCGCACATGATAGCCGGGCCCGGAAAAAGTGTATACACTTTCAGTCGACGCATTCTCAAGCAGTTGCAGCAAACAAGGAATGACCATGGGTTTGAGCACACATGTGCTGGACACCATGCACGGCACACCGGCGGCCGGCATGAAGGTCGAGCTTTACACCACAGGCAATGCAGGTAATGGCCCGGCAGTGCTGGTCAAAGCCTTTGCCCTCAACAGCGACGGCCGCAACCCGGACGGCCCGCTTTACGACAGCAGCCAGCTGCAAAGCGGCACCTACCGGCTGGTGTTTGACGTGGCGGCTTATTTCAGGGGCTGCGGCGTCACGCTGCCAGAACCCAATTTTTTGAACAAGGTCAGCCTGGACTTTGGCGTGGCCGACACCAGCCAGCATTACCATGTGCC
>JBKJZS010000484.1:0-1162 GCA_046714915.1 Polaromonas sp.
GGTCATGGCAGGGTTCTTTCGCTGGGGGTCTTCACGTGATCGTCAGGCCCTTGAGCCGGGGATCGCTGGGTGGATAACGTAGTGTGAGCTTTTTCAAGGTGTCGCGTACCACGGTGGCAATCATCAGGTTGCGGTGCGTTTTGGAGTTGGCGGGCACAATGGTCCAGGGCGCATAAGGCGTGCTGGTGGCGCGTAGCAGCGCCTCATAGGCATTCTGGTAGTCGGCCCATTGCTTGCGAACCTCCAGGTCGCCCAGGCTGAATTTCCAGTGTTTGGCCGGATCATTGACTCTTTCCTGCAGGCGCTCGCGCTGCTCATCGGCGCTGATATGCAGCATGAACTTGAGAATGATCGTGCCGGTTTCGGCAAGCAAGCGCTCAAAGTCATTAATGTGCTGATAGCGCTGCTCGGTCTGCTCGGGCGTGATCCATTGGTTGACAGCAGGCACCAGAACATCTTCGTAGTGGCTGCGGTTGAAGATGGTCATCTCGCCGGCGCCCGGCATCACCTTGTGGATCCGCCACAGGTAGTCGTGGGCTCGCTCTTCCTCGGTCGGGGCCTTCCAGCCGATGGTGTGTACGCCCAGCGGGCTGGTGCGGCTGAAAACACTGCGTACCGTACCGTCTTTGCCCGATGTGTCCGTGCCCTGCAACAGGACCAAGAGCTTGAACCGCCGGTCGGCATAAAACAGGTCTTGCAATGCGTCGAGCTCCATCGCCAAGGCCTCTACCTGGGCCTTGTCACTTTCCTTGTCGCCCGAGGACCAGGGTTTGGCGGCCGGGTCGAGCTTGGCCAGGGAAAATGTGGCGGCGCGTTTTCCCGGTGGCGGTTGCCAGTCGGCAAGTCGCGGGACGGGAGGGCTCTTTGGGACCATGGATATTTCCGGTCGGGTGCAGGGTGTGAGTTGACGTTTACGTAAACGTCAATATTACACTTTTTCTCCAAAAAAAGGGGCGCTTGTGCGCCCCTTTTTACCCGTCAACGCAGTTGCACTGCAGATGACCCGGTTGGCACGCGGCCGGCAGAGCCCGCCTGATCACCCATACAGGTACTTCGGCAGCCACAGTGTCAGGCCCGGCCAGATGTACATGAACACCATGCACAGGATCACGATCAACATGTAAGGCATCATGGCGGCAAAGATCTGGTTGAGCGAGACATG
>JBKJZS010000485.1:0-1842 GCA_046714915.1 Polaromonas sp.
ATCTTGCGCCGCGAAGGGCCGCCCCGAGCAAGCACAGCCCCCTCGGGGGGCAGCTGGTTTTTGGGGTCAGAGCCCCAATTCGCCGAGCCTGCGGCTCGCCCGGAGAAAGCGGTGCTCGCACCGCTGCGAAATAGGTGTCTGACCCCAATAACCAGCGTGTGGGCCATATTTCTAGCGCAGGCGCGGATTCAGCGCATCGCGCAGCCAGTCGCCCAGCAGGTTCACGCTCAGTGAAATGGTCACCAGCATGGCGCCAGGAAAGACCGTGATCCACCACTCACCGGAAAACAGGTAGTCGTTGCCGATGCGGATCAGCGTACCCAGCGAGGGCGAGGTGGGCGGCGCGCCCACCCCCAGAAAAGACAGGGTCGCTTCGGTGATGATGGCCGTAGCCACCTGAATGGTCGCCAGCACCAGCACTGGGCCCATCACGTTGGGCAGCACATGGCGGCGCATGATGCGCATCGGCGTCACGCCGGTCACCCGCGCGGCCTGCACATACTCCTTGTTGCGTTCGACCAGGGTCGAGCCGCGCACGGTCCGGGCGTACTGCACCCAGCCGGTGAGCGTGATCGAGACAATCAGCACCGCCAGCGCCAGCGAATCGTGCGCGTTGGGAAACAGCGCCCGACCCACGCCGGCTATCAGCAAGGCCACCAGTATTGCCGGAAAAGACAGCATCACGTCGCAAACGCGCATCAGGGCCGAGTCGATCCAGCCGCCATAAAAGCCGGCCAGCAAACCCAGCCCCACGCCGAGAACGACCGACAGCAGCACCGACGCAAAACCCACCGCCAGCGAGATGCGCGCACCGTACATCAGTGCCGACAGGATGTCGCGCCCCTGGTCGTCGGTACCCAGCAGGTATTTCGACGATCCCTCGACCGACCAGGCCGGCGGCAAGCGCGCATCGCTCAATTCCAGCGTCGTCAGATCAAAGGGGTTGTGCGGCGCCACGAAGCCCGCGAACACCGAACAGAAAATACAGATAAGAGCGACCGCGGCGGCAGCCATCGCCACCGGAGAGGTGCGAAAGCTGTAGCCGATGTCGCTGTCCCAGAATCGGGAAAGCGTGCGTTGCATCAACCGCGCTTATTTATTGAGCTTGACGAATTTCCAGGGCATGCCGTTGTCGGGCCACTGGACCAATTCAACGCTCTTCTGGACGCCCCAGTTGATGGCCTGCTGATGCAGGGGCAAATGGCCGACGTCGTCCTGGTGGATCTTCAGCGCGTCCCGGATCATCTCGTTGCGTTTTTTGTCATCGGTCTCGGAGGCCACCAGATTGGTCAGCTCGTCCACCCGGGCGTTGCTGTAGGCGCCCAGATTAAACTGGCCGCGGCCACCCTCGCCCGGTGTGGACATGATGGGGTACAGCACGTTGTGCGCGTCCACCGTGCTGGCGGTCCAGCCCAGCATGTAAAAGCTGGTGTTGCGGCTGAGGATTTTTGGGAAATACGTGCCTTTGGTTTCGGCTTCCAGATTGATCTTTACGCCGATGCGCGACAGGTTGGCGGCTACGGCCTGACAGATTTCACCGTCGTTCACATAGCGATCATTCGGGCAGTTCATCTTGAGCTCAAACCCGCTGCCGTAGCCCGCGTCGGCCATCAGCTTTTTGGCGCCCTCCACATCGTAAGGCAGACGCATCGAAAGATCAGGTGCGAAGCCCTTGACCTGCGGCGGCAACAGCACCGCCTGCGGCGTCGCAGCACCGCGCATCACGCGACTTTTGATCCCTTCAATGTCAATGGCCTGGTAGAAGGCCTGGCGAACCCGCTTGTCCTTGAACGGGTTTTTGCCTTTGACGCTGGAAAAGAGCAGCTCGTCACGCTTCTGGTC
>JBKJZS010000486.1:0-3708 GCA_046714915.1 Polaromonas sp.
CCGGCCCGGCGTTTCGCCCACGCCGCCAGATCGTCCAGGTAGCAATAGATCACCGGCACCACCACCAGCGTCAGCAGCGACGAGGTGATCACGCCGATCACCGCCTGGCCCATGGGCGCGCGCTGCTCGGAGCCTTCACTCAAGGCAAAGGCCAGGGGTACCATGCCGAAAATCATGGCCAGCGTGGTCATCAAAATGGGGCGCAGCCGGACCCTGGCCGCCATCAGCAATGCTTGGCTGCGTTCCAGGCCGGGCTCGCGCACGGAACCGTCCGGCCAGCACGTTCCGGCCCTGGCCCTGATTGCAAAGTCGATCAGCAAAATCGCATTCTTGGTGACCAGGCCCATCAGCATCACCACGCCGATGAGGGAAAACATCGACAGCGTTGAGCGGAACAGCAGCAGCGCAAGCACCACGCCGATGAGTGTCAGCGGCAGCGAGGTCATGAGGGCCAGGGGCTGCAGAAAGCTCTTGAACTGGCTGGCCAGAATCATGTAAATGAACAAAATAGCGAGCACCAGCGCCGAGATCGCGTAGCCAAAAGATTCGGCCATGTTTTTGGTCGAGCCGCCAAACTGATAGCGGTAACCCGGCGGAAAGTGGATGCTGTCGAGTGCCTTGCGGATGTCGCCCGACACCTCACCGGCTGAACGGTTGTAGACGTTGGCATTGATGGCGACCTCCCGCGTCAGGTCACGCCGGTTGATCTGGTTCGGGCCGGTGGACTCTTTCACCACGGCCACCTGGCTCAGGCGCACGGTGCGGGCCGAGCCGTCGGCATTGCTGCCGATGGCGCTGCTGATGAAAGGCAGGCGCTCCAGGTCCTGCGGCGCGTCACGCGCGCCAGGGGCAAGGCGCACGTTCACGTCGTAGGTCTGATCATCCGGCGCGCGCCAGTTGCCAACGGTTTGCCCGGCCACCAGCGTGCGCAGCGAGGCAGCAATTTGCGGCATCGTCAGGCCCAGGTCGGACGCGGCATCGCGTTTTACTTCGATCTCGATCGTCGGCTTGTCGGGTTTGAGGCTGGAGTCCAGGTCCACCAGGCCGGGAATGCCGATGATTTTTTCAAGCACGAGCCGGGTCAGGCGCTCCAGCTCCTTCAGGTCTGCGCCCTGCAATGAAAACTCCACCTGCTTGTTACCCCCCACCGAGTCAACCAGGCCGACGTGGGTGACGGTGATGCCGGGTACCTGCTTGAGGCGCTCACGCAGAACGCCGGACAACTGATTCACACTGCGGTCTCTGGCCTTGCGGTCGACCAGGCGCACGTAAATGCTGGCGTACATCTTGCCCTGCGCATTGCCGGTGTTGATGGTGGACAGTGTGTATCTGACTTCCGGGAGCTCGCGCAAGATCGAGTCAACCTGCCGCGCCTTGGCCTCGGTCGCCTCCAGCGATGAGCCCACGGGCGTGTAGAAAGTGAGCGTGGTTTCCGAAAAGTCGGCCTTGGGCACAAATTCGGTGCCCAGCAGGGGCACCATGAAAATGCTGGTGATGAAAATCACCACGGCGAGCGCCACGGTGGCCAGCTTGTGCCCCAGCGACCAGCGCAGGATGCTCTGGTAGGTTTCAGCCAGCGAATCGGTGGCGCGCTCGAACCAGCCGGTCACGCGGCCCAGGGTTCGGTCGTAAAAAGTCACTGGCGCCCGGGGCTTGCCCTGCACCTCAATGCTGGGGTCGTGCCAGAGGCTGGAGAGCATCGGATCCAGGGTGAAGCTGACGAACATCGAAATCAGCACCGCTGCGACGATGGTGATGCCGAACTCGTGAAAAAACTTGCCGATGATGCCGCCCATGAAACCGATCGGCAGAAACACCGCGACGATGGAAAAGGTGGTGGCCAACACAGCCAGCCCGATTTCCTGCGTGCCGTCCAGCGAGGCCTGGTAGGGTGTTTTTCCCATTTGCACATGGCGCACGATGTTCTCGCGCACCACAATCGCATCGTCAATCAGCAGGCCCACGCACAGGCTGAGCGCCGTCAGCGTGATCATGTTGATGGTGAAGCCGAACAGGTTCATGAACAAAAAAGTCCCGATGATCGAAATCGGCAATGTCAGGCCGGTGATCACCGTGGAGCGCCAGGAGTTCAGGAACAGAAAAACAATCAGCACCGTGAGCAGCGCACCTTCGATCAGGGTGCGCCTGACGTTCTCGACCGCCACGCGGATGGGGCGCGAGCCGTCGCCAATCAGTTCCAGCCGCGTGCCTGCCGGAAGCTGGGTCTGAAGCTCGTTGATGGCTTTGTTCAGTCCGTCCACCACTGCAATGGTGTTTTCGCCCTGGGCTTTTTGCACCGTCAGCAGCAGCGTACGTTGGCCGTTGTACAGCGCCAGGCTGTCGATCTCCTGCGAGCCGTCGCGAAGGGTGGCGACCTGCTCGACTGTCACCGGCGTGCTTCCACCGGCCTGACCGGCGGCAACGGATGGTTTACGAGCCACAATGATCTTGCCAAAATCTTCAGGCCGTTTCATGCGCGCATCTATTTTTACGACGCGCTCCTGCGCCAGCGAACGGATCGCACCGACCGGCAGGTCCTGGTTTTCGCTGCGCACCGCGCTCGCAACCTGGTCGGCCGCGATGCCCAGCGCTTGCATCGCCTGCGGGTTCAGGTAAATATTGATCTCGCGTTTGCTGCCGCCCACCAAGTTCACCGAGCCCACACCGCGCACATTTTCAAGACGCTTTTTCAGCACCTGGTCGGCCCAGTTGGTCAGCTCGACCGCAGACGGACTGGCCCCCAGGCTTTCTGGCACCGCACTGCCTCCCGCAGCGCCAGGCGTGGGAGGCGGGCATTTTTCCGACGGGCCGCCCCCAGGAAAAACAGTCCCTGTATGTGGTGAAAGGGGCAGCGCAACGCCGGAGGCACACGCAGGGGCCAGCGGGGAGGCCGGCAACACGGCGACCGACCAGATCGATCGGCTGGCCGGATCGAAGCGCAACACGCGCGGCTCCTTGACCTCATCACGCAGAATGGGTCGAATCGCGGCGATTTTCTCGCGCACGTCTTCAGCCGCCTTGCGGCCGTCGATTTGCAGCTGGAATTCGATAATGACAACCGACTGGCCTTCGAAGCTGCGTGAGGTCAGGGCGTTGATGCCGGCAATCGAGTTGACACCTTCTTCAATCTTTTTGGTGACTTCGCTTTCGACAATTTCCGGCGAAGCGCCAGGGTATTCGGTCGTGACCACCACCACCGGAAAGTCAATATTCGGGAACTGGTCGACCTGCAGGCGCTGGTAGGAAAACAGGCCGAGGACGACGATGGCCAGCATGACCATGGTCGCGAACACCGGATTTTTCAGACTGATCTGGGTGAACCACATGTCAGTGCCTACCCGGCCGCTCGCAGGGCATCGAAGGTCTCCTCAGTGGGTAGCGAACGCCGAGAGCGTGCGGGCGACTCATCCTAGTGGAGTGTTGCATTCTTGATGGCACATTTAAAACCGATGGATTTTTTCTCAGGCTAGGCGCAAACCACAACGATACCCGTAGGTATCGCGCGGATTTGCAACAACGCCCTGGGCGAAAAGACGCGGTTTTAAGTGTCAGATAGAGTGCAGCACTACACTAGACTCGGCACTGGAACGGTGGCGCACGATCAACCTTTATCTAACGCGAAAGCCTCTAAGCCCATGAATATTGTTATTACTGGCGGTGCCGGATTTTTGGGCGTTCGCCTCGCTCGTGAATTGCTAGAGCAGGGCT
>JBKJZS010000487.1:0-1974 GCA_046714915.1 Polaromonas sp.
TGTCGAGTTCTTCCAGCAGGTCGTCGGCATGGCGCGCATGGCTGACGACGAAGCGGACCTGGTTCTTGATGTACACCGCTTTGGCGAACGGACACAGGTTCAGGCCGATGACCGCTTTCTCCAGCCATTCGCGGGTAGCCGCGAGAACCGCTTTATCGTTCACGCCCACCGCACGTCTCCGCGTTCTCCATTCAAGCAGGGGCCGCGGAACCGGCTTAGCCGGGCCGCAGGCGCAGCGGCCCCCTCGGGGGGCAGGGAGCGACACGCAGTGCGCGACCGTGGGGGCATTACTTGAGCGCCTTGAAACGCATACGCTTGGGTTTGGCACCCTCTTCGCCCAGGCGTTTCTTCTTGTCGGCTTCGTATTCCTGGTAATTGCCGTTGAAGAAGGTCCACTGGCTGTCGCCCTCGGCCGCCAGAATATGCGTGGCGATACGGTCCAGGAACCAGCGGTCGTGGCTGATGACCATGATGGAGCCAGCAAATTCGAGCAGCGCGTCTTCCAGTGCACGCAGGGTTTCCACGTCGAGGTCGTTCGATGGTTCATCGAGCATCAGCACGTTGCCGCCGGCAATCAGGGTTTTGGCCAAGTGCAGGCGGCCGCGCTCGCCGCCTGACAGCGAACCCACTCTTTTTTGCTGGTCGGCGCCGTTGAAGTTGAAACGTCCCGCATAAGCGCGGCTCGGCATGGTGAACTTGCCGACGGTCAGCATGTCGAGCCCGCCCGAGATGTCCTGCCAGACGGTTTTTTCGTTGGCCAGGTCATCGCGGTGCTGGTCGACAAAGGCCATGCGGGCGGTCTTGCCGATCACAACTTCGCCGCCGTCCGGCTGCTCTTTGCCGGCAATCAGTTTGAACAGTGTGGATTTGCCGGCGCCGTTGGGGCCGATGATGCCGACGATGGCGCCGGCCGGCACCTTGAAGCTCAGATTGTCAATCAGCAGGCGGTCGCCGAAGGACTTGCTGACGCCCTTGAACTCGATCACTTCATTGCCCAGGCGCTCGGCCACGGGAATGAAAATCTCGTTGGTTTCGTTGCGCTGCTGGTATTCAAAGTCTGACAGCTCTTCAAATCGTGCCAGGCGCGATTTGCTCTTGGCCTGACGCGCTTTCGGGTTCTGGCGCGACCATTCCAGCTCTTTCTTCAGGGCTTTGGCACGGGCTTCTTCGCCTTTTTGCTCCTGCGCCAGACGCTCGCCTTTTTGTTCCAGCCAGGTGCTGTAGTTGCCCTTCCACGGAATGCCGCGGCCGCGGTCCATCTCCAGAATCCACTCGGCGGCGTTGTCCAGGAAGTAGCGATCATGGGTGATGGCAACCACGGTGCCCGGGTAGCGCTGCAAAAACTGCTCCAGCCAGTCCACCGATTCGGCGTCCAGGTGGTTGGTCGGCTCGTCGAGCAGCAGCATGTCGGGCTTGGACAGCAGCAGGCTGCACAGCGCGACGCGGCGCTTTTCGCCACCCGAGAGCACACTAATTTTGGCGTCCCAGGGCGGCAGGCGCAGCGCATCGGCCGCGATCTCGAGCTGGTGCTCGGAGTCTGTGCCGGAGGTGGCGATGATGGCTTCAAGGCGGGCCTGCTCGGCGGCCAGTGCGTCAAAGTCGGCATCGGGCTCGCCGTAGGCGTGGTACACCGCTTCGAGCTGGGCCTTGGCGGCAAACACCGCGCCCATGCCAGCTTCAACACTCTCGCGCACGGTGTGCTCGGGGTCGAGCCTGGGCTCTTGCGGCAGGTAGCCAATGTTCAGGTTAGGCATCGCGGTGGCTTCACCCTCGATTTCCTTGTCCAGCCCCGCCATGATTTTGAGCAACGTGGACTTGCCAGAGCCGTTGGTGCCGAGCACTCCAATCTTGGCACCGGGGAAGAAGCTGAGCGACACATCTTTCAGGATCTGGCGCTTGGGCGGCACGATTTTGCCGACCTTGTTCATGGTAAATACGTACTGAGCCATCAGGATTTAACTTCTAAAAAGGGAA
>JBKJZS010000488.1:0-2026 GCA_046714915.1 Polaromonas sp.
TGTTGTGTTTTAGAGACAGGTCCAGCACCGCGTCGGTGCTGGCATTCCAGGTCAGCGCGCGCAACAACCCCATCAGGGTGGCGGCAGCACGGGTGGTGGACAACTTCCAGCCGGTTTCGTCGCGCAGCGCGATGCCGCGTTCACCCAGCATCGCGCGCACGCGGCGGGTCAGCTCGCGGTCCTGCGCAATCAGCGCGACCGGACTGCGCCCTTGCGCCAGATGCACCAGCACACAGGCGGCGGCGCGCTGCGCCTCGTCTTCAGCGTCCTGCGCCACATGCAGTGCCGGCAGGCGCGGCTCGCCAGGCAGGTTCAGGAAAATGGACACGGCCCGCTCGCCGAAGAGATTTTTCAGCGCCTCGGTCACCGGCTCGGCCTGAAAACCTTCGAGGACCACCAGCAGGTCCACCTGCCCACTCGCCTGCTTTGAGAACAGCACATCCGACGGGTAGCTGGAGTTGGCCGCCCAGGCCAGGGCGACCTGACCCAGCGCAGACTCCAGCTGCAACTGCGGCAGCTCCAGGCCGGCGCCCAAAGAGGCGCTGACACGTGCACCCCAGGCCGGTCGCTGCCCGGGCGGCACGGCCGCGGCCAGCCGGGCGAGAGACCAGACAGCCTCGACCAGGCGCGTTGCGAGGGCGTCTTTCTGCGCAGACAGGCCGGCACGCTCCAGCAGCGAGGCGGCCGTCAGCACATCGCGCGCCGCGTCGAGGCGAATGTCGCCGTCCGCCGGCTCGAAGCCACCCAGGCTGGCGGTCCAATTCATGGTGGTTTCAAACCGCGGCACAAAGTGGGTGCCCTCTGCAGCAGCCGCCCAGGCCACCTTGGCCTCGTGCATCAGCTGCGCATAAGGCAGCAGCACCACCGCACGCGAGGGATGAACGCCGCGCTCGCGCAGCAGAGCGCCCAGTTGCGCCGTGACCTGCTTCCAGCAACGCTCGCCGGGGCCGGTGGCAGGGGGCCTCGTATTGGCATTGGCTATTGGTGTCATAGGGGAGGCTTGAGATTGGATATCCGACAAGGGAGCTTGGTTTCTGCCACAATGCCTCCAACTTTAGCCCCTATCGCAGGAACTTCCTGAACCCCCTTCCAAAGGACATGCAATGGCCAACGAACTGATTAAACATACCACTGATGCCACCTTTGAAGCCGATGTGCTGCAAGCCTCGCAGCCGGTACTGGTGGACTACTGGGCCGAATGGTGCGGTCCCTGCAAAATGATTGCGCCCATTCTTGACGAAGTCGCGACGGGCTACGACGGTCGCCTGCAGATTGCCAAGATGAACGTCGATGAAAACCGCGACATTCCCGCCAAATTTGGCATCCGCGGCATCCCGACACTGATGCTGTTCAAGGATGGCCAGCTGGCCGCCACCAAGGTCGGCGCGATGAGCAAAGCGCAATTGACCGCCTTCATCGACCAGCAACTGGCCTGAGGCGGCCACGCCAGAAGCCGCGAAGAATCCTGTCCACGTACAGGGCACTTCAACCAACCACGCTTGGGTGCCACTGTTCGGCTGTTGAATTTCATGCTGTGATGCTTCCGGGTGAGGCGGCAACTTTTTCAGCGAATCAGCCGCCGTCTGGCGAGCCTGCCGGGAATTGTGTGTGGGTGCAGCGCCGGGGCGGTTATCGCGGCCCCGGGCGGACCCCCGCAAACAGCCGTAACCCGCAACAGCGTCCGCCCAGCCAACCCGTCAATGGCCGCCAACTTTGCACAACGGCACAGCTGACCCACCAAGACCGCGGAAAAGACAAAAAGACGCTTATTCTGGCGCTCCGAGAACTTTTTGCAGCCGCCGCTACTCAGTCACGGTGATGAAACGTTGGACCTTTTTTGCCGCGATCGCACTTGCTTTTGGTATTGCGCTGCTTGCCGGCTGCAGCACCCTGGACGAGCGGCAGCGGGCCTGGATCTTCCAGCCCAGTGACCGCAGCTGGGGCGGCGGCCTGGCGGCGGCCGACGGCATGGACGATGTCTGGATCGCGTTCAAGTCCCAGTCCACCGGCGAGCCCACCACCCTGC
>JBKJZS010000489.1:0-2329 GCA_046714915.1 Polaromonas sp.
GCCTGGTGCGAACTGAAAGCGTGCATGCCGCGCTTTGACGTCTACCGCAATCCCAATCCCCGGGCCACCCATGCTTTTTACCTCGATGTTCAAAGCGATTTGGTGAGCACTGCCACGCGCTGGTGCATTCCCCTGCGGCTGGAAACGCCCGGCGAGCCCATCGTTAACCGCGCGCAGGGAATCGTCGAAATCCAGGGCGCCACCTATGTAACGGACACGCCCAACCTGCTCGCCGTGCCGGCCGGGCTGCTGCGCCAGTCTCTGCGCCGGATTGGCCCGGCTGACCAGTCCATGGTCGAGGCGTCGATTGAATTCATGCTGCGCGGCTACTGAAAATAAGCACTGAACGTCAGCATGGAACGCAAGCCAAAAAAAGCCTGAAAAACGCGAGCCGAAAGTTCACCGCAACACCATGACCCCCAACGGCACGATGTACGGCCACAACGGCGGCAGCAGTGATTCGGGGAAGTGGCGGGTTGAAGACGGCAAGCTGTGCATGAGCTGGCAGCGGTGGGAATACGAAGGCTGCGGCCAGCTGGTTCGCGTGGGCGACAAGTCCAGCACCTTTACCCGAATGCCAGCGCGGTACACCTCGTTTTTAACAATTAAAAAACGAACAGTGTTGGGTCAGATCCATGTTCGGTCTTGCCATCGCACGTTGTGATGAAGCCAGCGCAAAAGTTTCTCCGGGTATGATAAAATGTCATACCATGAACAAAGCCAAAATAGCCATCACCGTCAGCCCGCTTGTGTTGAGCAGGCTGGATGCCTGGGTGCAAAGCGAGCACTTCGCCAGCCGCAGCGAGGCCATTGAACAAGCTGTTGAAGCGCAGCTACAGCGCCTGGAGCGCACGCGGTTGTCAGAGCAATGCTCTTTGCTTGATGTGGCTGAAGAGCAGGCCATGGCGGAGATGGGCTTGGCGACAGATGCAGCGACATGGCCAGCGTTTTAAGGGGCGAGATTCGCTGGGCTGAGCTTGACCCAACGCGTGGCAACGAACAACAAGGCACTCGTCCTGTGCTTGTTATCAGCCACGACGTTTTTAACGAGCGCTCTGGCACGATTCTGGCCATGGCCATTACTTCACAGCCGCAGCGGGCGGGCTTTCCGTTGACCTTGCCGCTGGGCAAGCTTGGCGGCAAAGAGGCCTGGTTAAAGATCAGCCAGGTTCGCGTTTTATCCACACAGCGCCTTGGGCGCAAGCTGGGCAAGGCAACGCCTGAGCAGCTCGCGCAAGCGATTGATGGGCTTCATGAAATTGTGGGTGACTGAGCAGGCGCACTAGCAAATTCTGTTTTGCGCCGACGGGGAAAATGAGGGTCAGATTCCAATTCTTTTCACGGCGGCCTTCAATACCCCAAAACCCTCCAGACAGCCGACAAATTATCAATCGTCAACACCTACACCTTGGCCGACAAGTCAAACGCCTCGCGCACAGGCGCAATCACAAAACCTTTATCGGCATTCAAGTCCACCATCGCCTCATGAAACCCGCGCGCCGGTTTTGGCGTGCTGGAAAACTTGCACTCGATAGCCACCCGCACCCGGCTGCTATGCACACCAGTTGCGGGGATTTTTTTCCAAGTCTTGACTGGTAAAACTTCATGCGGCATGATGGCATGAAATTGTCAGCCATTCATTCAGGAGTCAATCATGCTCAAGGAAGTCGGCGCCAGCGGCCAGATCTCGCTGGGTAAAAAGTATGCCGGGCGCTTGTTTGAGGTAGTCGTTCACCCGGACGACCGCGTCGAATTGCTCCCCATGAAAGTGGTACCGCAGACGCGCCGACCCGAGCCACCAGCCGTCACAGCGCAAGACGGCTGGCTGCCGCCAGGCGGTTACGAGCGGTGTACGCAGTGGGCGCTCGACAACCGCACGGCGCTCGTTGCCTACGCCGGGCACATCGCGCAAGAGGGCACGGCGGCTGAACAGCTTCAGCAGTATCTGGCCGGGCAGCCAGAGCCTGATGCGAACTGAAAGCGTGCATGCCGCGCTTTGACGTCTACCGCAATCCCAATCCCCGGGCCAGCCATGCTTTTTACCTCGATGTTCAAAGCAATTTGGTGAGCACTGCCACGCGCTGGTGCATTCCCTTGCGGCTGGAAACGCCCGGAGAGCCCATCGTTAACCGCGCGCAAGGAATCGTCGAGATCCAGGGCGCCACCTATGTAACGGACACGCCCAACCTGCTTGCCGTGTCGGCCGGGCTGCTGCGCCAGTCAATGCGCCGACTTGGCCCGGCTGACCAGTCCATGGTCGAGGCGTCGATTGAATTCATGCTGCGCGGCTACTGAAAATAAGCACTGAACGTCAGCATGGAACGCAAGC
>JBKJZS010000490.1:0-5389 GCA_046714915.1 Polaromonas sp.
GGCATCAAGGCAGAGTGAGCCGGAACAGCCGCACCTTCGCGCACGGGCCGGCCCCGCTCGGTCCAACCCGGCCAGGATGCGGTTATGTAGTTACCAGACAGGAAATTGAAATGAAGACTTCTACCGCTCACACCGGGCCGCTGGCCGGCATGCGTGTGCTTGAACTGGCACAAATCATGGCAGGGCCCACCTGCGGCATGATGCTGGCCGACATGGGCGCGGACGTGGTCAAGGTCGAGAAGCTGCCCGGCGGGGATGACTCGCGCAGCTACCGTGAGCCGCGCGTCAACGGCGTCTCCGCACCTTTTATGATCATGAATCGCAACAAACGCGGCATAGCGCTGAATCTGAAAGAGCCAGAGGGTCGAGAGATTCTTCTGCGCATGGTCAAGCAAGCCGATGTGCTGACCGAAAACTACCGGCGCGGAACGCTGGAAAAACTCGGGGTAGGCTACGACGTCTTGTCCCAGGTGAATCCGGGCCTGATCTACTGCGCCGTGTCCGGCTACGGCCGCGACGGTCCTTACGCTGACAAGGGCGGCTTTGACCTGATTGCACAAGGCTTTGCCGGTCTGATGTCTGTCACGGGAGAGCCCGGGGGGCCGCCGGTCAAGACCGGCAACTCCGTGGCCGACATCAATGCCGGCATTCTGGCGGTCGTGGGCATCACAGCGGCTTATGTCCACAAGCTCAAGACCGGCCAAGGGCAGGTGGTCGAGACTTCGCTGATGGAAGCCGCGCTGCAACAGACCTACTGGCAGGCCGCCACCTATTTCGCCACCGGCGAATCAGCCGGTCCGACCGGCTCGGCCCATCTGTTGAGTGCGCCGTACCAGGCGTTTCGCACCCGTGACGGCTGGATCAATGTGGGCGGAGCCAACCAGTCCAACTGGGAACGCCTGGCCCAGGTGCTCGGCCACCCCGAGTGGCGCGACGACCCGCGTTTTCTGACCAACACGGCACGGATGCAGAATCTGTCGGCACTCATAGCCGCCATGGATGCCATCCTGATCACGCGCGACAAGGCCGACTGGATTGCGGCTCTTGATGCGGCCGGTGTGCCGGTCGGGCCCGTGCACACCATTGGCGAGGCACTGTCCCACCCGCAAACCCTGGCGCGCAACATGGTGGTTGACCTGGTGCATCCACAAGCCGGTCCCACCAAGGCGATTGGCTGCCCGGTCCAGTTCTCCAGAACGCCCACCCAGATCACGCGACCGGCCCCCATGCTGGGCGAACACTCACGGGAGCTGCTCAAGGAATACGGCTACGAGGACAGCGAGATCGATACCTTTTTGGTCCAGGGCGTGATTGAAGAAGCCAGCCCGGTGTCGCAGGAAGCCGCCGCTTGAAAAGCGTTGCACCCAGCCAGCGCCATCGCAGCAGGATGCGCATGGCGCGGGCTCATGGCGCCAACGGGTATGCGGATGCAATGAATGGAAAATAGGCCTGGGTTTTCACCGGAACAATAATCTTCAGCTTCAATACAATAATCTTCAGCTTCAACAGGGACCCCCTCGATATGCCGATCTTCCAAAAATTCGCTCCTGTGCTGTTGTCGTTTTCCTGCGCCCTCTTTGCTGGCAGCAGCCTGGCTCAAAAGGCCTGGGTCGTTGGGCAGTCTGCACCGTTGAGTGGCAGCAACGCCAGCTTTGGGCGTGACATCCACGATGGGGCATCGGCCTATTTCAAAGCAGTGAACGCAAAAGGCGGGGTGGCCGGCCTGCCAATCGAGCTGGTCTCGCTGGATGACCAGAACGAAAGAAAGATTGCTGGCACGAACACGCAAAAGTTGCTGGAAACCAGCGGCGCAGTGGCCTTGTTTGGCTACGCTTCAGCCACCCTGAGCCTGGATGCCATGCCGCAGGCCGAAAAAGCCGGTGTTTTGTTTTTTGCACCGTTCTCAGGTGCGAACCCGGTGCGAAAAGCCAGTCCGGTGGTGTTCACTTTGCGGGCCTCGTATGGCAACGAGCTCGAAAAAATGCTGGCGTTCTGGACCAGCCTGGGTTTCAAGCAAGTCGTCGTGATCCACTACGACGACGAGGTTGGGAAGCAAAATCTGGCCGTCGTCACTGAGTACCTCGCCAAGCAGGGCAAGACGCCGTCCGCCTTCTCCCTGCAGCGAAATGCAAAGCTGGACGCCGCGCGGGTCACCGAACTGCTCAAGCTCAAGCCCGATGTAATCATCAACACCGTGCTGTCGGGTCCGGCAGCCGAGGTGACCAAACAAATTGTGGCGCGGGGCATGTTTATACCGATGTCGAGCCTGTCCTTTGTCGGTGCCCAGCAGTACATTCAGGCTGCGGGCGAGGCCGGCGCCGGTGTTTCCATTGCCCAGGTGGTGCCCAACCCTGCTTCATCCCTGCCGGTGGTCAGGGAGTGCGCCAAGGCCCTGCAGGACGCGGGGATCACCCAAGTCATGAACAGTACCCATCTCGAAGCCTGCATAGGCGCCAAAGTGCTGACCGAAGCCATGCGTCGCAGCAAGAAAACCGCGGACGCCAAAGCGCTTCTGGCCTCGATGATGGCGATGGGCAGCTATGACGCGGGTGGTTTTACCGTGACTTACGGACCCAACCAGCACCACGGCAGCAAGTATGTGGAGCTCGGCATGGTGCTGCGCAACGGAAAATTGCAAAACTGAGCGGCGCGCTCCAACGCTGCTGAGGCAGAACCCTCTCAGTAAAGCAGCACGGCTAAGAATTATCTTCAAACAGCTGCAGATCGAAAAAATCATTCGGATCGGAGCGTTTCAGGGCGCGGGTGACGAGGCTGTGCGTCGGGCGACATAGGCGCCGCAAGCGCTCGCTCGTCCGACCGTCTGCCGTCGCGAGCACCCATTACGAAGCGTGCGACCGGGTGCCAGCGGCTGCGAGGCATTCAGCCAGATAAGGCGCGGTGCGGCTGGTCGGGGTCCGCGTCACCTGTTGCGGTGTGCCCTCAGCCACGATACGCCCGCCGTCTTGGCGGGCGCCGGGTCCCACGTCAGTTGCGCAAAGCGATTGGGTCATTGAAGCCCAGCGTATCAAACTCGCCACCGAACCTGCAGCACCTGCAAGGGCCTTAACACCTGCGGCTCACCGGCGAAAAATTCGCAGACATCGTCCACGGTCATGCCCAGCACCTGCGCGATGCTGCGGCCCTGCAGGCGATCCAGCGTTTGCGCGTTGTAGCGCGCACCTTGGCAGTCGGGGCACGGCGCATACACTGTCCACGTCATAGCCTAGTACTGCAACCCGGAAGTAGCGAAACATACTGAAAATGATGGTTTCGTGCCCAGGGCAAGGCGCAAGCCGCAGCGAAGGCTGGCCGCCTTCGCAAGGGTTGCAATCGCCGCCGGGGGTGCGAAGACGCGCTTTCATGTTTCGATATTTTCGGGTTGCAGTACTAGCCTCAACGCCGAGCGTCCCGACGCCCATGGGCTCTTGCGCCAGGTTTTTTGACAACGAAGTTCCCCCCCCCCACATTGACAACCTCAAAGTTACAACACCCCACGGAGAAACCCATGCCCGCATCCATCATTGATTCAAGAATTTTCGGCGACATGTTCAGCGATGCCAAAATGCGCCAGGTCTGGGCAGACGAAAACCGCACCGCCAAGTACCTGGATATCGAGAGGGCGTTGGCCAAGGTGCAGGGCGAACTGGGCATCATCCCGCGGGAGGCCGCGGACGAGATCGTCAAGAACTGCGATATCAAGCAGATCGACTGGGCCCAGCTCAAGGCCAGGACCGAACAGATCGGCTACCCCATCATCGCCGTGGTCAACCAGATCAATACCCATTGCAAGGACCGGCTGGGCGAGTACTGCCACTGGGGCGCCACCACGCAGGACATCACCGACACTGCGACCGTGCTGCAAATTCGCGAAGGCCTCGCGCTGGTGGAAGCAGACTTGTGCGACATCTCGAGCGCCCTCGCCACGCTGGCACGAACCCACCGCAACACGCCCATCATTGGCCGCAGCAACCTGCAGCAAGCGACCCCGATCACCTTTGGCTACAAGATGGCCAGCATCCTTGCCGGCATTGAACGCCATCGAGAGCGCCTGCAGCAACTCAAGCCCCGTGTTCTGGTGGGCGAGTTTGGCGGTGCGTCGGGCACCCTGTCATCGCTGGAGAGGGGTGCCATGGAAACCCAGGCCGGCCTGATGAAGGAGCTGGGCCTGGGCCAGCCCCTGATTTCATGGCACACCGTGCGTGACAACTTTGCGGAAGTCGGCGCATTTCTCGCATTGGTCGGCGGCTCGCTGGGCAAGATCGCGATGGACGTGAAGTTGATGATGCAGACCGAAGTCGCCGAGGTCTACGAACCCTTTGCGCCAGGGCGCGGCTCGTCATCCACCATGCCGCAAAAGCGCAACCCGATCTCCTGCCTTTATATTCACGCCAACATTTCGGTGGTGCGCCAGTTGGCAGCATCCCTGATGGACGCCATGGTGGCGGACCACGAACGCTCCACCGGCCCGTGGGAAATTGAATGGGTTGCCATGCCCGAAATCTTCTGCCTGATGTCTGGCGCGCTGAAGCAGACGAAATTTATTCTCAGTGGCCTCGAAGTCGATGCCGTGCAGATGCGCCGCAACATCGACATGACGCATGGGCTGGTCATGTCCGAGGCGGTGATGATGGGCCTGGGTCCGTACATCGGTCGGGAATACGCCCACGACCTGGTCTATGACATCTGCCGCGAGTCGCTCAAGCTCAAGCGTCCCCTGATCGACCTGCTGGCCGAGCATCCCGAAATCAACCAGCACGTGACACGTGCACAACTGGCCTCTTTCTGCGATCCGATGAACAACCTCGGGCAGGCCGGGGTGATGGTTGACAGGGTGCTGGCGAGCGTCAAGGCCTGAAAGAAGCAAAGCACAACCAAGGCTGAAACCCTGGTTCGTCCTCACGGCCTCCCTGACATTCCACTCACGGGGATAATTGACCCCATGGGCGATGTATCAAGGATCAAACAACGGGTCGTGGTGGGTTTGAGCGGGGGCGTGGACTCTGCGGTGACGGCCTGGCTGCTCAAACAGCAGGGCCATGAGGTCATCGGCATCTTAATGAAGAACTGGGAAGAAGACGACGACAGCGAGTTCTGCTCGTCCAACATCGATTTTGTCGACGCCGCTGCGGTGGCCGATGTGATCGGCATCGAGATTGAGCATGTCAACTTCGCCGCCGACTACAAAGACCGCGTGTTTGCCGAGTTCCTGCGCGAGTACCAGGCTGGCCGCACGCCCAACCCCGACATCCTGTGCAATGCCGAAATCAAGTTCAAGGCCTTTTTGGACCACGCCCTGCGCCTGGGTGCCGAGAAAATCGCCACCGGTCATTACGCCAGAGTGCGACTGAACGGAGCCACCGCAAAACACGAGCTGCTCAAAGGCTTGGAC
>JBKJZS010000491.1:0-12170 GCA_046714915.1 Polaromonas sp.
GTGTTGGGGTCAATGCTGGGTGCACGCGTGGTGGGTCAGGAAACGCCTGAGCATGGTAGCCTCCTTGGGCTTGAGCAGCAACTCCGAAAACGGATGCCCTTACCCTCACGAGCCAAACTTTTCAATTCTGCGCGCAGCCAACGCAGATGCTGTCGCCGCAGAACAGCCATTGACGCCGTCAATTTCCCCGCTCTCGGTGCCGGCGCAGGGCGTAGGCCCGCTGGGTTTTGCGTGCTGGATCTGAATCGCGTACCGCATGGCTGAAAGGAAAATCGCTTTCTTTAACTAAGACCGCGCCAGCACCGGCGCCAGCGCCCGTCCGGTGTGCGTGCCTAGCCGAACCACCTCCTCTGGCGGCGCGGCCGCCACCACCTGCCCGCCCGCGTTGCCGCCGTCGGGACCGAGGTCAATCACCCAGTCGGCCTCGGCAATCACGTCCAGGTCGTGCTCAATCACCACCACGCTGTGGCCGCCGTTGACCAGCCGGTGCAACACATGAATCAGCTTTTCGGCATCGGCCATGTGCAGGCCCACGGTGGGCTCGTCCAGCACATACAGCGTGTGCGGCGCCTTCTGGCCGCGCCGCGTGATGTCGTCGCGCACTTTGCTGAGTTCGGTCACCAGCTTGATGCGCTGCGCCTCACCGCCAGAAAGGGTCGGGGAGGGCTGGCCCAGGGTCAGGTAACCGAGGCCCACGGCCTTGAGCAGCTGCAGCGGGTGTGAGATGCTGGGCATGGACGCGAAAAATTCAACCGCCTCGTCCACCTCCATCTTGAGCACATCACCAATGTTTTTTCCGCGCCAGGTCACAGCCTGGGTTTCGGGGTTGAAACGTGCGCCGTGACAGGTTTCACACAGTACTTTGACGTCCGGCAAAAAGCTCATGCCTATCGTTCGTACACCGGCGCCTTCGCAGGTTGGGCAGCGCCCGTCCCCGGTGTTGAAGGAAAAGCGGCCTGCCGCGTAGCCGCGCGCCCGCGCTTCCAGCGTTTCGGCAAACAGTTTGCGTATCGTGTCCCAAAAACCGATGTAGGTGGCCGGGCAGGAGCGCGGCGTTTTTCCGATCGGCGTCTGGTCCACTTCCAGCACGCGGTCCACCACCTGATAGCCCAACACGCCGCTGCAACCGGTCCAGACCGGGTGTTTGCCGGCGTCGTCCGCGTCACGCCCGGCCTTGGTGCTGCGCTGCGCGACGGCTGCCTGTACATTGGTCAGCAGCACATCGCGCGCCAGGGTGGACTTGCCGGAACCGGAGACGCCGGTGACGGCCACCAGGCGGTACAGAGGCACTGTGATTGATACATTTTTGAGGTTGTGCAGGTCTGAATTAACCACCGTGAGCCAGGATGTGAACGGGCTGGCTGCTGTGGGGGCAGCATTGTGGCTGATGCTGGCGCTGGCGGCTGCATCTCGCAGGGCTTGCGCTTTTAACGCAGCCTTTTTTTGGCGACCCAAGGGCGTTGGGAGTGAACCTCCACCCTTGCCCTCCCCCAGCGGGGGAGGGAGCAATACGGATCCACCCTCCTGCAACAAGCTCCCTCCCCCGCTGGAGGAGGGTTGGGGTGGGGACGGCGCCACGGCGCGGCGCGGATTGAGCGGGTGCTTCATTGCATGCAGCAGATATCGCCCCGTCACGGACTCGACGCTGGCGCTGATGTCAGCCGCCGTGCCTTGCGCCACCAGCCGGCCGCCGCGCTTGCCGGCACCCGGGCCGATGTCGATGATATTGTCGGCGCGGCGAATCGTGTCCTCGTCGTGCTCGACCACCACCAGGGTGTTGCCCCGCTCACTGAGCTTGCCCAAAGCGTTGAGCAGAATCTGGTTGTCGCGCGGGTGCAAGCCAATCGTCGGTTCGTCCAGCACATAACAAACGCCTTGCAGGTTCGAGCCCAGCTGCGCCGCCAGCCGGATACGTTGCGCTTCGCCACCCGACAGTGTGGGTGCGCCGCGGTCGAGCGTCAGGTAGCCCAGGCCGACATCTTCGAGAAACACCAGCCGGCTTTTGATCTCGGGAATCAGGTCGCGCGCAATGCCGGCTTCACGGCCCAACAGCGCCAGACTCTCGACCCAGCGGCGTACATCGGTCACTGACAGGCTTGCAATGTCGGCAATGCCAACACCGGCGAACTTCACCGCGCGCGCCTGTGCGTTCAGGCGTGTGCCTGCACACCTGGGGCAGGCAGCGTCCACCACATCGTCCGCCTCGGGCTCGGAAAAACTTTGTTCGCGTCCCTTGTTGTCGGCGTCAACCACCGAGTCGTCAAAGACCTTGCGCTGCTCTTTGGTGAGCTTGACGCCGGTGCCAACACAGTCCGGACACCAGCCGTGCTTGCTGTTGTAGCTGAACAGGCGCGGGTCCAGCTCGGGATAGGAGGTGGCGCAGACCGGGCAGGCACGCTGGGTGGACGAGGCTTGCATGCTGCCTATTTGACGGGTCGACGCACCGGCCATCATCGCGCCGCGCAGCCCATCCAGCGGGGCCAGCACATGCACCACACCTTTGCCGTGCTGCAGTGTGGTGGTCAACGCCTGGCGCAGTGCGGTTTCGTTGTCGGGCGTGACATGGATGTCGGCAACCGGGAGCTCCACCGTGTGTTCCTTGAAACGGTCAATGCGCGGGAACCCGTTGGTCGGCAAAAATTCGCCGTCAATGCGCAAATGCGTGTAGCCGCGCGGCCGCGCCCAGTCGGCCAGCTCGGTGTAGACGCCCTTGCGATTGATAACCAGCGGCGCCAGCAGCCCGATGTGTTGGCCGCGGTAGGCCTTGAGAATTTGCGCGGCAATGCTTTCCGGGCTCTGCGGCATCACCGCCGCACCGTCCTGGGTGCAGTGCTGGATGCCCAGCTTGACGTACAGCAGGCGCAGAAAATGCCAGACCTCGGTGGTGGTACCGACGGTGGACTTGCGGCCGCCGCGCGACAGCCGCTGCTCGATCGCCACCGTCGGCGGAATGCCATAGACCGCGTCGACTTCGGGCCGGCCGGCGGGCTGCACAATGCTGCGCGCATAGGCGTTGAGCGACTCCAGGTAGCGCCGCTGGCCTTCATTGAACAGGATGTCAAACGCCAGCGTGGACTTGCCAGACCCCGAAACACCGGTCACCACATTGAACTTGCCGCGCGGAATATCGACCGACAGGCTTTTGAGGTTGTGCTCCTTGGCATTGACGATCTGGATCATGTTGGAAAACTTCGGCTTCGTCGTCCAGGCCTTGGGGCGCGGCTCTTCAACACCATGCACCTTGCCCATGGCCTGCTCGTACTCACGCAGCGCCAGCGCGGTGTGCGAACTCGGGTGCAGGCGGACGTCCTCGGGCGTGCCCTGCGTCACCAGCAGGCCACCCGCCTCTCCGCCCTCCGGCCCCAGATCGATCAGCCAGTCGGCAGAGCGGATGACGTCCAGGTTGTGCTCGATGATAATCAGCGAATGGCCGGCGTCCAGCAGCTTGCGCAAGGCGCGCATCAGCTTGGCGATGTCATCAAAATGCAGCCCGGTGGTCGGTTCGTCAAACAGGAAGAGGGTGCCGCGGGCGATGTTTTTCAGCGCCAGCGGTTGCCGGCTGTTGCTGGCCGTTCTCGACGCGCCGGCCAGAAAGCCGGCGAGCTTGAGGCGCTGCGCTTCACCACCCGACAAGGTCGGCACCGGCTGGCCCAGCTTGATGTATTCCAGGCCGACATCAACGATGGGCTGCAGCGCGCGAATCACCTCCCGGTCTTGCGCAAACAGCTGGCTGGCTTCACTCACCGTCAGGTCCAGCACGTCGGACACATTCACCAGCCGCGGGCGCACAGCGCCGATCGCCTGCCGCTCTATCGTGACTTCCAGAATCTCGGGCCGGTAACGCTTGCCGTCGCAATCGGGGCAGCGCAGATAGACATCACTCAAAAACTGCATCTCGACGTGCTCAAAGCCCGAGCCGCCGCAGGTCGGGCAACGCCCGTCACCGTTGTTGAAGCTGAATTTGGTCGCCGTGTAGCTGCGCTGCCTGGCCAAAGGCGACTGCGCGAACAACTCGCGTATCGCGTCCCAGGCGCCGACATAACTGGCCGGATTGGAGCGCGCCGTTTTGCCAATCGGTGACTGGTCGACAAACACCACGTCAGTCAGGTAGTCCGCGCCCATCAGCCGATCATGCACCCCGGGTGTTTCGGTGGCTTTGCCAAACTGGCGCAGCAGCGCCGGCGCCAGGATGTCCTGCATCAGCGTGGATTTGCCCGATCCGCTGACGCCGGTCACACAGACCAGGCGCTGCAGCGGAAACTCCACCGTGAGGTTCTTCAGGTTGTGATCGCGCGCGCCTTCCAGAATCAGGCGCGGCGTGTTATCGGTCACCGCGCGCTTGAAGCCCATGCCGACCTGCTTGCGTGAACCCAGGTAGGCGCCGGTCAGCGTGTCGGCATGCCTGAGGTCTTCGGGTGTGCCATCGAACACAATCTGGCCGCCCCTCTCGCCCGGTCCCGGACCCATGTCAATCATGCGGTCGGCGGCCATCATCACGGCCGGGTCGTGCTCGACCACCACCAGCGTGTTGCCGGCGTCGCGCAGCCGGTGCATGGCCTGTGTGATGCGGTTCATGTCGCGCGGGTGCAGGCCGATGGACGGTTCGTCCAGCACAAACAGCGTGTTGACCAGCGAGGTGCCGAGCGCGGTCGTCAGGTTGATACGCTGCACCTCGCCACCGGACAAGGTGCGGCTTTGCCGGTCCAGCGTCAGGTAGCCAATGCCGACATCGCACAGGTACTTGACGCGGGTGTGGATTTCCTCAAACAGCGATTTGAGCGCCTTGAACTCGGCATCGTGTTCAGCACCGTCATGCAAGGCGAGCGGTGCCAGTCCCGTAAAAAACTGCCGCAGCCGGTCAATCGGTAATCGCATCAAATCATGAACGCACAAGCCCGGCATGGCTTCGAGCTGATCACGGCGCCAGTCCACACCGACCGGCATGAATCGCTGGGCGGGCTGCAACACCGCGTCGGCGGCTTCCTTGGAGCCCAGGCGCCACAGCAGGGCGTCGGTCTTGAGGCGTGCGCCGCCACAGGTTTCGCAGGGTGTGTAGCTCCGGTATTTGGACAGCAACACCCGGATATGCATCTTGTAGGCCTTGCTCTCCAGGTAGGCGAAAAAGCGCTTGATCCCGAACCAGTGCTGGTTCCATTTGCCGTTCCAGCTGGGTGAGCCGTTGATGACCCATCCCTGCTGCTCCGGGGTGAGCTTGTACCAGGGCGTGTCTCGCGGTATGCCGGCCGCTTCGGCGTGGCGCATCAAGTCGTCCTGCGCTTCTTTCCAGGCCGGCGTCTGCATGGTCTTGATCGCGCCGGCGCGCAGGGTCAGTCTGTCGTTGGGGATCACCAGGCCATAGTCCACCCCGATGACGCGGCCAAAACCGCGGCAGGTTTCGCAGGCGCCCATGGCCGAGTTGAAGGAAAACAGCGAAGGGGTGGGTTCCGGGTAGCGCAGGTCACTGTCGGGGCAATGCAGGCCGGTCGAAAAACGCCACATCTGCTCGGCTTGTCCCGGCGCCTGGACATACACATTGACCCGCCCCGCGCCGCGCTTGAGCGCCGTTTCGATCGCTTCAACAACACGGGCTTTGTCAGCGGTATCCAAGCGAAAGCGGTCGGCCACCACATCCAGCAGCTTGATGGTCCCCACGCGCTGTTTTTTTTCATCGCTGCCCCGCGAGGTCGGCTTCAGGCCGGTGGGTGAGCCGGTGGGCGCAGCGATTTCACGCTCGGCATGCACCCGCGTGAAACCGCTGGCCGACAGCCATTGGGTGACTTCTTCGGAGCTGGTGTTGCCCGGCAACTCGACCGGAAAGGTCATCACAAGGCGCGCGGATGGTGCCGCCACGCTTGCCAGCTCGTGTGCCGCGCTGCCCTCCGAGGGCTCTGCTTCAACCTGGGGCGCCTGGGCCGAGAAGGCCGCCGTTCGCGCCAGCAACTCTGTGTAAATCGATTCAGGGGTATCGTGCCGCACCCGTTGCGCCGTCCTTTTGTCAAACAGCTGCGCAGCACGGGCGTACAAGAGCTTCAAATGGTCGTTCAGCTCGGTCATTGTGCCCACCGTGGAGCGCGAGCTTCGCACCGGGTTGGTCTGGTCAATCGCAATGGCCGGGGGCACCCCTTCAACCTTGTCCACCGCGGGTTTGTCCATCCGGTCCAGAAACTGCCGGGCATAAGCCGAGAAGGTTTCCACGTAGCGGCGCTGGCCTTCTGCAAACAGCGTGTCAAACACCAGCGATGACTTGCCTGAACCGCTGGGGCCGGTCACCACCGTCATTTCGCCAGTGCGTATGTCGAGATCGATATTTTTGAGGTTGTGCTGTCGTGCGCCGCGAATGCGGATGGTTCCCTGGGACATCGATGGCGGTCTTTCCTGAAAAGGTCAAACATTTTAGGCAGAGCTTTTGCAGACGCGAGGCGCGGGGTTAAAGTCCTTGCCGAAGCTACGGCTTGAGACCCGGGTGCCACTGAGGGCGCAAAGCACTACATCGACGCTTTCAATGCCAAGGGTGGCGTCAAAGGGGAGAAGATTGAGCTGATCTCCCTCGACGACAAGTTCGACCCCAAGCTGGCGGCCGAAAATCCACGCAAGCTGATTGAAGAGCAAAACGTGGTGGCGATGTTCCTGACGCGCGGCAGGCCGCACACCGAGGCAATCATCCCGCTGCTCGACAAATACGGTGTCTTCCAAAAAAAAGGCCCCCGACAGTTGATGGCGGGGGCCTGCTCATTCTCACAAGCCAGTTTAGGTCAGCGCAAGCCAATGCCTGCGCCGCCGAAAAGATTGATTAGTCTTTGGCGTAGATATCCACGTCCTTGGTTTCCCTGAGGAACAGCATACCGATGACAAATGTCATGCTGGCCACGATGATGGGGTACCAGAGGCCGTTGTACATGTCGCCGGTCTGCGCGACGATGGCAAATGCCATGGTCGGCATCAGACCACCGAACCAGCCGTTACCGATGTGATAGGGCAAACTCATTGAGGTGTAGCGGATGCGGGTCGGGAAAAGTTCCACCAGCATGGCCGCTATCGGGGCATACACCATGGTCACCAGCACAACCAGGTAGCTCAGGATGAGAATCACCATGAACTTGTCGACCTTGGCCGGGGCGGCCTTGGCCGGGTAACCTGCCGCTCTGAGTGCGTCAACTACTGATTTCTTGAACTCCGTATCCTTCACTTTTGCTTCAGCCGCAGGCAATCCTTTGGCTGAATAAACGGGAATCACCGTCTCGCCGACCTTGATGGTGGCGGGGGTGCCAGCAGCGGCCGGTGCGTTGCTGTAGCTCACCGAGTTACCGGCGAGTACCTGCTTGGCGATGTCGCACGCGCTGGTGAATTTCACGGTGCCGGTCGGGTTGAACTGGAACGAGCATTCATTTGGATCGACCGTCACAGTCACCTTGCTCTTGGCTTGCGCTGCAGCCAGATCAGGATTGGCGGCTTTGGTCAAGGCGGTGAAGACGGGGAAATAGGTCAGTACCGCCAGCAGACAGCCCGCCATGATGATGGGCTTGCGGCCAATCTTGTCCGAGAGCTTGCCGAAAACAATGAAAAAGGGCGTGCCGATAACCAACGAAACTGCAACAAAAAGGTTGGCCGAGACGCCGTCCACTTTCAGTGCTTGCGTCAGGAAGAACAACGCATAGAACTGGCCCGAATACCAGACCACAGCCTGGCCGGCGACCAGGCCGAACAGCGCCAGGATAACGATCTTCAGGTTTTTCCACTGGCCGAAGGATTCGGACAAGGGAGCCTTCGAGGTCTTGCCTTCGGCCTTCATTTTGAGGAACGCCGGTGACTCGTTCATGGACAAGCGGATATACACCGAAATGCCCAGCAAAAAGATGGAGCCCAGGAAGGGAATACGCCAGCCCCAGTCGGCAAAAGCAGCTTCGCCCAAGAGGGTACGCGTGGCCAGAATGACCATCAACGACAGAAAGAGGCCCAAGGTTGCTGTGGTCTGAATCCAGGCTGTGTATTCACCGCGTTGGCCATGGGGCGCGTGCTCTGCCACGTAGACCACAGCACCGCCGTACTCGCCACCCAGAGCCAGGCCTTGCAACATGCGCAAGGCGATCAGAAGCACGGGCGCCGCGACACCAATCGTTGCGTAGTTGGGCAGCAGGCCGACAATGAAGGTCGACAGGCCCATGATCACTATGGTGATGAGGAAGGTGTACTTGCGGCCCACCATGTCGCCCAGGCGGCCAAAGAAGAGGGCACCGAACGGACGGACGATAAAGCCGGCAGCAAAGGCAAGCAGGGCAAAAATGAAGGCTGAGCCTTCGTCCAGTCCGCCGAAGAACTGCTTGGCGATGATGGCCGCCAGCGACCCGTACAGGTAAAAGTCATACCACTCAAAAACAGTGCCGAGCGAAGAGGCGAAGATCACTTTCTTCTCCGTGGGTGTCATCGGCCGTGCGGCCACTGATTCTGTTTGTGCGCTTCTCATAGCGTTGTCTCCAATAATTAAATAAGCAACGTCTGGACAGACGTCTGAAGCGGACTATCGAGTGCAAGGCTGACTCGGCTCTGACGGATTTCTTGCAAAAACTTACGCCTTACCAAACAGGACTTACAGAATGGGTGTTAACCCTTGCAATCATTTTCTCGATACGAAATTCAACCCCCAAACTGTACCTAAAAAGGCCTTATTGGCGACCTGAACGTCCGCTCAAAAAACTTCATTTATTTCTGCCAGCTGGTAGGCCGCCACCTCTTCGGCCGCCACGAACCGGCTGCTGACCCTGCCCGCCACCAGGCCCCGGCCATCAAAGCAGTCGTCTGGTCCATAGGTGGTAATGACCTCGCTACCCTCCATCTGCGTGACGTAGCCCTTGATGATCACGAAGAGCTTCGTGGGCGCGATCCCGATGTCGAGCATTGACGCCCCCTGGCGGAAGTAGGCAACGTCGACGCTGTGCGAACCAGGCGCTGCTCATCCTGGTTCAGGCAGTCAAAGGGCGAGGCCGAAAAGTTGAAAGCATTGGGCATACAACGGATGCATGGATGGCTTTTGATCCGGCCTGATCATTCAACGTCGGACGCCTTGCGCCACGCTTGCAGCCGCGTTCCACGGGCCCTCAAACCAGGGGTCGCCCGAGAGGTAGGCCTGCAGCATGGGCAACGCGTCGAACCCCCAGAACACCTTGTTGTCCACCATAAAAGACGGCACACCAAACAGCCCCAGCGCCAGCGCCTCATCGGTGTGCGCTTTGAGCTGCGCTTTGACGGTGGGGTCCTGCACCTCACGGGCAGGTGCGAGTTGCGCCGTCAGCGCTTCCAGTCTTGCCGGGTCGGCAGCTTCCGCGCCACCCCGCCAGGCATGGCGAAAAAGAGTTTCGCAGACATAACGGCTCGGCTCGCCGCGCGCGCCGCAAGCTACCGCCAGCCGCAACAGCCCCAAGGGGTTGAATGGGTGACTGGCCGGAAGTTGCAGCGCTAGGCCCTGGCTGTGCGCCAGCCACTGCACCTGCCGGTAGGTCCAGTCGCGCTTTGAAGGTATCTCAGCCGGACCCAGCTGCCCGTGGTGCTTGAGCAGGGCGGCAAACAGGATGGGCTTGTACGTCACACTGTAGCTGTGCCCCATCAGCGTCTCGGGCAGTTTTTCGAACGCCAGGTAGGCGTAGGGCGAAATGAAATCCAGATAGAAGGTAATGTGTTTCATGAGCGGTTCGCAGCGACACGCTGCTCAATGCGCGCCCAGAGCGCGCGCTTGGCCTGATCATCCGCGCTGCTCCACAGGCCAATCTCATCCAGCGTTCGGAAGCATCCTTCACACAGGCCGGTGAGTTCACTCATGCGACACACCGATATGCAGGGTGATGGCAAATTTTCAAGGGCAGCCCTCGCCAGTACTGCGCGAGCAGCTATCAATTCGGAAGCGTTGATTGGCTGTTCAGCAGCCGGGGCTGGCGCCGGATCCACCACGGGCGGGTCTGACAAGGGTCGCAATACCGCGCTGCCCATGTCAGCCCAGCCGCCGGTTGAGAAGGGCCGTCGCAACCCGCGAATTGGGTTGGCGCTGAAGATGGTCGCTGATGAACTTTCCGGCGTCGATCAATTTGTCGAGATCGATGCCGGTGTCAATGCCCATGCCGTGCAACAGATAGACCACGTCTTCCGTGGCCACGTTGCCGGTAGCCCCCTTGGCGTAGGGGCACCCCCCCAGCCCCGCTGAAGACGTGTCAAACTGCCACACGCCGAGCTGCAGGCACACCAGCGTGTTGCTGAGTGCCTGACCATAGGTGTCGTGAAAATGGCCCGATACATCGTCAATGCTGTAGTGCTCCAGCGCCGCCTCCATGGCGCGCAGCACCTTCAGAGGCGTGCCCACGCCAATCGTGTCGGCCACGCCGACGTGCTGTACACCGATGTCTTTCAGGAGACGCGCCACCAGTTCCACCCGCTGCGGCGCAACCTCACCTTCGTAGGGGCAGCCCACGGCACAGGAAATAGCGCCGCGGACATAGATGTTTTTTTCACGGGCAGCTTCTGCCACCGGCCGAAAGCGCTCTATGCTCTCGGCAATCGAGCAGTTGATATTGCGCTGGCTGAAGGCCTCGCTCGCCGCGGCAAAGACCACAATTTCATCCGGTTTTGACAGCACTGCCGCCTCGAAGCCCTTCATATTGGGCGTCAGCACCGAGTACCGGACGCCGGGCTTGCGCGCAATGCCGGCCATGACGGCGGCAGCGTCGGCCATCTGCGGCACCCATTTGGGCGAGACAAAACTGGTAACTTCGATCTCTGTGAGGCCGGCATCCTGCAGGCGATGCACCAGTTCGATCTTGACGGCGGCAGGCACAGGCTGCTTTTCATTTTGCAGGCCGTCGCGGGGGCCAACATCGACGAGTTTGACTTGGGAGGGGAGTGTCATGGGCAGCCTAGAAAACGTAGTGGGACACGCCCCAGCGGGCTGCCATGGGGCGGGCTGGCAAGGTGAGACGACGCGGCCCGCTCATGCCCGCAAGGCGCGCAATGCAGTCAGCGCGCCAAGGCGGTGCAATCGGGTCCGTCGCGCCGCCACCTAAACGGCGAGCTCGTGCGGGAGCGAATAAGTGTGTATTCATGCGATGAGTCCAGCGGAGAAACGAGCGGTCAACTGCAGTCACTGCGCTTAGTATCCTTTGTTTGGATCAACCACACCGGGGAGGCTGGAAATGGCTACGCCTCGTTGCAGCGCCGCTATCTTGCCCGCAATCTGCGCAATGCTTTCCTCCCGCAGCGTACGTGCGGAAGTGTGTGGCGTTACGACAATTTTAGGGTGCTGCCAGAAGGGATGCGTGGCCGGTAACGGTTCGGTGCGAAAAACATCCAGCGTCGCGCCGGCCAGATGGCCGCTGCCCAGCAGCGCGATCAGATCCTCATCGACGAGATGCGCACCGCGCGCCACGTTGATGACGTAGGCACCGGGTAACAGCCTGGAAAGCGTTTGCCGGTTCATGATGTCTTGTGTATCGGGCGTGAGCGGAAGCAGGCACACCAGGATGCGGGTGGCGGACAGGAAATCGTGCAATCCAGCCTGCCCTGAGAAACACTGCACACACGGGATCTCCTTTGCGGACCGGCTCCAGCCGAGCACAGGAAAGTCAAACTGCGCCAGGGTCCGGGTGACGCGCTCGCCCAGCACACCCAGGCCCATGATGCCAACCGGGTAATCAGAGCGCAAACGTGGTTTGCGGTAAGACCATCGGCCCTGCTGCACGTCAGTCTCGTAACCGTCAAACTCACGAAAATGCCGGATCACCGCGTGACTCACATACTCGGCCATCTGCACCGACATGCCGGCATCGTCCAGCCGCACCACGGCCGCATGGGGCGGCATACGCAGCTTCATCAGCGCATCAACACCGGCTCCGATATTGAACAGGGCTTTGAGTTGCAGCTGTTCATCAAGAAACCGCTGCGGCGGTGCCCAGACCACGGCGTAGTCGGCCTGGGGCGCGCCCGGCGCCCACAGCTCGACGCTGTCTGACGGAAGCGCGGCACGCAATCCCGCGAGCCAAGGTTCGGCCTTGGTGTCGGTACAACAAAAGGTGATTCTCATGCCCTGATTGTGCCGCCGCCGGGCCGCCCCAAGGCGACGGCGACCCCTTTTTGTGATGACAGGGGCAGCGCGCCGCCGAAGGCACACGCAGTGACAAGCGTGGGGGCCATAG